>NZ_JBHLZP010000373.1:0-8093 GCF_042429965.1 Actinoallomurus acaciae | reverse complement strand
CATCAGCCGGCGAATCAGCCAGCCTCACACCACCGGCCTTACCACGACCACCGGTCTTCACCTGAGCCTTCACCACAACACGCGAGGTACCAGCCGCCGCGAACTCCTCCGCGACCGCCCGAGCCTCCCCCGGCGTCATAGCGATCTTGCCGGCAGGAACCGGGACGCCGTACTCCGCGAAGAGCTCCTTCGCCTGACGTTCGAACAGATCCACTCGCGTTCCTCCCGCTCGTCCGAGGTCGGTGCCGTGCCCCTGTCCGGCCTCTCGGCCGCGTCACCGAATCTCGCTCTGGACATTCCACACATTGGGTGTCACAGTCTTCATACAGTATTCGTCGACTGTATGCAATCCTCGTCAATGCAACACCGAATCGGCTCTGACCAGGCATTTCCGTCGGAACACGAGCCCCGATTATGAGGAGTTGACACAGGACATGACCGCGTCTCCCGAGCCGGAACCCCAAGCCACGGAACTCATCTCAGGTGGGCATCTCGTCGCCAAGGCCCTCAAGGCGGAGGGCGTCGACGTGATCTACACCCTGTGCGGCGGCCACATCATCGACATCTACGACGGCTGCGTCGATGAGGGCATCAAGGTCATCGACGTCCGCCACGAGCAGGTCGCCGCGCACGCCGCGGACGGCCACGCGCGCATCACCGGCAGGGCCGGCTGCGCCGTCGTCACGGCGGGCCCCGGGACCACCGACGCCGTCACGGGCGTGGCGAACGCGCTGCGGGCCGAGAGCCCGATGCTGCTGATCGGCGGCCAGGGCGCGCTGAGCCAGCACAAGATGGGCTCCCTGCAGGACCTGCCGCACGTCGACATGATGGCGCCGATCACCAAGTTCGCCGCCACGGTCCCGCACACCGAGCGCGTCGCGGACCTCGTCTCGATGGCCTTCCGCGAGTGCTACAACGGCGCGCCGGGCCCGTCGTTCCTCGAGATCCCCCGCGACGTGCTCGACGCCAAGGTCCCACGGGAGAGGGCGCGGGTGCCGCGGCCCGGCGGGTACCGGGCCTCGACGCGCCGGCAGGGCGACCCCGCGGCCATCGAGCACCTCGCCGACCTGCTGGTGCACGCCGAGAGGCCGTGCGTCCTGCTGGGCAGCCAGATCTGGACCACCCGGGCGACCGAGGCGGCGACCGAGCTGGTGCGCACGCTCAACGTGCCCGCCTACATGAACGGCGCCGGCCGTGGCACCCTGCCGCCCGGCGACCCTCACCACTACCAGCTCTCCCGGCGCTACGCGTTCAACAACGCCGACGTCATCGTCATCGTCGGCACGCCGTTCGACTTCCGGATGGGGTACGGGCGTCGCCTGTCCCCCGAGGCGACCGTGGTCCAGATCGACCTGGACTACCGCACCGTCGGCAAGAACCGCGACGTCGACCTCGGCATCGTCGGCGACCCGGGCCTCATCCTGTCCGCCGTGACGCAGGCGGCCTCCGGGCGCTCCGACAACGGCGCCGCGGGGCGGAAGGCGTGGCTGGAGGAGTTGCGCGCCGAGGAGACCAGGGCCTACGAGAAGCGGCTGCCGCTCCAGCACTCCGACGCGTCACCGATCCACCCGTACCGGCTCGTGCACGAGATCAACGAGTTCCTCACCGAGGACTCGATCTATGTCGGCGACGGCGGCGACATCGTGACCTTCTCCGGTCAGATCGTGCAGCCCCGGTCGCCCGGGCACTGGATGGACCCGGGTCCGCTCGGCACCCTCGGCGTCGGCATCCCGTTCGTGATGGCCGCCAAGCAGGCCCGGCCGGACAAGGAGGTCGTCGCCCTGTTCGGCGACGGCGCGTTCAGCCTCACCGGCTGGGACTTCGAGACGCTCGTCCGCTTCGACCTGCCGTTCGTCGGCATCGTCGGCAACAACTCCTCGATGAACCAGATCCGCTACGGCCAGGGCGCCAAGTACGGCAAGGACCGCGAGCGGGTCGGCAACACGCTCGGCGACGTCCCGTACAGCGAGTTCGCCACGATGCTCGGCGGCCACGGCGAGGAGGTCCGTGAGCCCGGCGAGATCCGGCCGGCGCTGGAACGCGCTCGCGAGTCCGGCCGGCCCTCACTCATCAACGTGTGGCTCGACACCGACGTCTACGCGCCCGGAACCATGAACCAGACGATGTACAAGTGAAAAGGAAAGCGCCATGGGAAAGGCACTAGACGGCGTCAGGATCCTGGACATGACGCATGTTCAGTCCGGACCGTCATGCACCCAGATCCTCGCGTGGCTCGGTGCCGACGTCGTCAAGCTCGAGGCGCCGGGCGGCGACATCACGCGGCGCCAGCTCCGGGACGTCCCGGACGCCGACAGCCTTTATTTCACGATGCTCAACGCCAACAAGAAGAGCATCACGCTCAATCTCAAGAACGACCGGGCCAAGGAGATATTCGTCGATCTGGTGAAGCGCTCCGATGTGCTCGTGGAGAATTTCGGGCCCGGCACGATCGAACGCCTGGGATTCGGCTGGGAGACGCTGCACGAGCTGAATCCGAAGCTCATCTTCGCCTCGATCAAGGGGTTCGGCGAGGGCCCGTACACGAACTTCAAGGCCTATGAGGTCGTGGCCCAGGCGATGGGCGGGTCGATGAGCACGACCGGCTTCGAGGACGGGCCGCCGACCGCGACCGGTGCCCAGATCGGCGACTCGGGCACCGGCATCCACGCGGTCGCCGCGATACTCGCCGCGCTCTACCAGCGGAACGCGACCGGCCGCGGCCAGCGGGTCGCCGTCGCGATGCAGCACTCGGTGCTGAACCTGTGCCGGGTCAAGCTGCGCGACCAGCAGCGGCTGGCCGCCGGCCCGCTCACGGAGTATCCCAACGAGGACTTCGGCGACGAGGTGCCCCGCTCGGGCAACGCGTCGGGCGGCGGGCAGCCGGGATGGGCGGTCAAGTGCGCGCCGGGCGGTCCGAACGACTACGTCTACGTGATCATCCAGCCGCAGGGCTGGGCGCCGATCGCCCGGCTGATGGGTCGCCCCGAACTCGCCGACGACCCCGAGTGGAGCACCCCGGAGGCCCGGCTGAACAAGCTGGCCAAGGTCTTCCAGATCATCGAGGAGTGGAGCTCCCAGCACGGCAAGTGGGAGGTGCTGGCCAAGCTCAACGCCGAGAACGTCCCCTGCGGCCCGATCCTGTCGACCGCCGAACTGATCGAGGACGAGAGCCTGGTCGGCAACGAGATGATCGTCACGGTCGACCACCCCGTACGCGGCCCCTTCAAGACGGTCGGCTGCCCGCTGAAGCTGTCGGACTCCCCCGTCGAGGTCGAGCGGTCGCCGCTCCTCGGTGAGCACAACGACGAGATCTTCGGGCAGGTGCTCGGCCTGCCGGAGGACGAGCTCGTCTCCCTCAAGGCGAATGGAGTGATCTGACGTGGGATACGACCGCGCGGAGGTACGCGCCGTGATCGACGCGGTGCGGGCCGAGGGACGTACCGCGCTGACCGCGCTGGAGGGCAAGCGGCTGTGCGACGCGTACGGCATCGCCACTCCGGCGGAGGACCTGGCCACCTCGGCGGACGAGGCGCTCTCCCGCGCCGTGGACATGGGGCTGCCCGTCGTCCTCAAGATCGTCTCGCCGGACATCCTGCACAAGACCGAGGCCGGAGGCGTGCTCGTCGGCCTGGACTCCCCGCACGAGGTCAGGCTCGGCTACGAGCGGATCGTCGCGGCGGCGCGGGAGTACGACCCGGACGCGCGGATCCTCGGCGTGCAGGTGCAGCGGATGGTGCCCGCCGGCCAGGAGGTCATCATCGGCGCGACGACCGATCCGACCTTCGGCAAGGTCATCGCGTTCGGGCTCGGCGGCGTGCTGGTCGAGGTGCTGAAGGACGTCACCTTCCGGCTGGCCCCGGTCACCGGTGAGGAGGCGTCGTCGATGCTCGACGACATCGCCGCCGCCGACGTGCTGCGCGGCGCGCGCGGCGCCGAGCCGATCAGCCGCGACGCGCTGGCCGGCACGATCCAGCGGGTCTCCGACCTCGTCGCCGACTTCCCCGAGATCGACGAGCTGGACCTCAACCCCGTGTTCGCCACCCCCGGCGGCGCGGTGGCGGCCGACGTACGGGTCCTGCTGGCCGAGAGCGCGCCGCGGGAGGTGCCGCGGCACACGCCCGAGGAGATCCTCGCGGTGATGAACCGCCTGATGAAACCGCGTTCGGTGGCGGTGATCGGCGCCTCCAACGAGGCGGGCAAGATCGGCAATTCGGTGATGCGGAACCTGATCGACGGCGGCTACGCGGGCGAGATCCACCCGATCAATCCCAAGGCCGACGAGATCTGCGGCCGCAAGGCCTACCGCAGCATCGCGGACGTGCCGGGCGAGGTCGACGTCGCGGTGTTCACCATCCCGGCGAAGTTCGTGCCCACCGTGCTGGAGGAGGTCGGCGCGAAGAAGGTGCCCGCGGCGGTGCTGATCCCCTCCGGGTTCGCCGAGACCGGCAACGACGCGTTGCAGGAGCAGGTGGTCGAGATCGCCCGCCGGCGTGGCGTGCGGCTGCTCGGTCCCAACATCTACGGCTACTACTACACGCCGGAGGACCTCTGCGCGACGTTCTGCACGCCGTACGACGTCAAGGGCGGTGTCGCCCTGTCGTCCCAGAGCGGCGGCATCGGCATGGCGATCCTCGGTTTCAGCCGCACCACGAAGATGGGCGTGTCGGCCATCGTCGGCCTGGGCAACAAGACCGACCTGGACGAGGACGACCTGCTGACGTTCTTCGGGCAGGACGAGAACACCCGGTGCGTCGCGATGCACCTGGAGGACCTGAAGGACGGGCGCGCGTTCGTCGCGGCCGCCCGCGAGGTCTCGCGCAAGAAGCCGATCATCGTGCTCAAGGCCGGCCGGACCAGTCTCGGCGCCCGCGCCGCGAGCTCCCACACCGGCGCGCTCGCCGGCGACGACAAGGTCTATGACGACATCCTTCGCCAGGCGGGCGTGATCCGCGCACCGGGCCTGAACGACATGCTGGAGTACGCCCACGCGCTGCCGACGCTGCCGACGCCGAAGGGCGAGAACGTCGTCATCATCACCGGCGCCGGTGGTTCCGGGGTGCTGCTGTCCGACGCGTGCGTCGACGCCGGGCTGTCGCTGATGGACATCCCGCCGGACCTGGACGAGGCGTTCCGCAGGTTCATCCCGCCGTTCGGCGCCGCCGGCAACCCCATCGACATCACCGGGGGCGAGCCCCCGTCCACGTACGAGGCGACGGTGCGCCTGGGCCTGGAGGACCCGCGCGTCCACGCCCTGATCCTCGGCTACTGGCACACGATCGTGACCCCGCCGATGGTGTTCGCCGAGCTCATCGCCCGCGTCGTCGCGGAGGCACGCGCCAAGGGCATCGACAAGCCCGTGGTCGCCTCACTCGCCGGCGACACCGAGGTCGAGCAGGCCAGTGAGTACCTGTTCGACCACGGCGTCCCCGCCTACCCCTACACGACGGAGAAGCCGGTCGCCGTGCTCGGCGCCAAGTATCGGTGGGCGCGCACCGCGGGCCTGCTGCCCGGCTGAGTCCTCACCGGTGGCCGTACGGCCGTATCGCGATCGTCGGTACGGCCACCGGCCTCAGCGCCCCGCTCAACGGAGGAGAACGCCCATGCAGCACAGCTAACAAGCGCTTGGTGGCCGCACGCGCGAATGGACATCGGGGACAGGGGGCAACCGCCAAGCACCTCGCGACGAGGGGTCGACATGACCGCTACTGCCAATCCGACACCGAAGTTCACCGAGATAACCGACCAACGCGGACGTGTCTACCGCGTCGGCGAGACGGACCGCGACATCCTGGGCCACTCCCGGACCCTCATGGTGATACTGCCGTGGGTGGCGATGATGGCCATCAGCGTCTTCGAGTACGCCTACGGGTCGGCCGAGGACACCCTGTCCACCGCACACGGCTGGACCAGCGGCAACACGTTCTGGATCCTCAGCGTCTGGGTGTTCTTCCAGGCGGGCGTCGCCTTCCCCGCCGGCCGGCTGCGGGAGAAGGGCATCCTGACGGCACGCCGGGCGATGACGCTGGGCGCCGGGCTGGCGATGGTGGGCTTCCTCGCCATCTCCCACCTGCACAGCGTCTTCGGGGCCATCATCGGCTTCGGCGTGCTGGGCGGCGTCGGCGCCGGACTCGTGTACGCGACCTGCATCAACATGGTCGGTAAGTGGTATCCGGAAAAGCGCGGCGCGCGCACCGGGTTCGTCAACGGCGGCTTCGCCTACGGCTCGCTGCCGTTCATCATCATCTTCAACTACGCCTTCGACACCGGCGACTACCAGGAGGTCCTCGACCTGATCGGGCTCTTCGTGCTCGTCTCGATCGGGATCTGCGGGTACTTCTTCAAGGACCCGCCGAAGAACTGGTGGCCCGACCACGTCGACCCGCTGAAGCCCGCGAAGGCCAGAGACACCGGCGCGCGTGTCAGCCTCGAGAAGAACCCGCCGGCGGTGCGCCAGTTCACCCCGATGGAGGCGGTGCGCACGGGCATGATCCCGCTGATGTGGATCTGCCTGGCGTTCATCTCCGGCGTGTCCATCTTCGGCATCTCCTTCGAGGTGCCGTTCGCCAAGGACCTGGGCTTCGGGCCGCTGATGGCCTCGCTGTCGGCCGGCATCCTGGCCGTGGTGAACGGCGTCGGACGCGCGGTGGTCGGCTGGTTCTCCGACCTCATCGGCCGTAAGCAGGCGCTCATCGTCGTGCTCGTCATCGAGGCGCTCGCGCAGTTCGGCACCCTGTGGGCCGGCGACGCCCACAACGAGGTGATGTTCCTGGTCTTCGCGTTCGTCTCCGGCTTCGGCGGTGGCGCGTTCTACCCGATGTTCGCGGCTCTGGTGCCCGACTACTTCGGGGAGAACCACAACGCGACCAACTACGGGATCGTCTACAGCGCGAAGCTGGTCAGCGGCCTGTTCGGCGGTGGCCTCGGCGCCGTCGTCATCGGCGCCTGGGACTACGACGGCGCCTACACCCTCGCCGGTGTGATGGGCCTGGTGTCGGCCCTCATCGCGCTGACCCTGCGTCAGCCGGGACGCCCGAAGGCGCGCAAGATCGTACCCAATCCCTATCCGATCAGCCGGGAGATCATGTGACCTCCCGGTCGGGGCGCCGGTGATAGGACCGGCGCGTGTGCTCGGTGTGCTCGCGCATGATCTGCGCCGCCCGCTCGCCATCGTGCGCGGCGAGCGCGTCGATCAGTGCCGCGTGCTCCGTCCAGGACTCCGGCCCTCGCTGCCGGGCGACGGGCGTGTAATACCAGCGGACGCGCCGGTCCACCTGGGCCGCCAGCTCGGCCAGGACCTTGTTGCCCGCGAGCTCGACGATGGCGGCGTGCAGCGCGGCGTTCGCGGCGACGACGGCGTCCACGTCGTCGGCCTCGAGCGCCGCCACGCCGCCCTCGCAGATCTCGCGCAGGTGAGCGATCGCCTCGGGGGTGACGTTGGCCGCGGCCAGCCGCGCCGACTCCGTCTCCAGCAGCGAGCGCACGACCAGCAGCTGGTCGGCCTCCTCCTCGGTCGGCATGTGCACGAAGGCGCCCTGGGCCGGCCGCAGGTCGACCCAGCCCTCCGTGCTGAGCCGCTGGAGCGCCTCGCGCACGGGCTGCCGGGAGATGCCGAGGCGTGTCGCCAGATCACTCTCGACGAGGTGCTGCCCCGGCTTGAGCGCACGCGTCACGATCAGCTCGAGCAGGGCCTCGTAGACGCCTTCGCGGAGCGGGGCGGGGCGCGTCAGCCGAGGCATGTCCACGCTCTCCGCGTTACCGGTGAAGAACGACATGCCGACTCCTCGAGATCTGAGGTCTTCTGTGTACAGTCTACTGGCTACATGGCGACGGCCGGGGCCGCGGGCCACGTGGCGGTACTCACACCGTTTCAAGGCCGTACCTCCACCCAGCACCGCATATCAATCCGCAATGCGGTGGAAACACACAAATAACAGATAAGCCATTCCGGCGAATCGCTATCGGGGCGGCAGGGCGAGCAGTTCCACTTCCTCTCCCCGCCACCCGGGAGGAACGACGGCCAGCGCGTCGGCCAGCGCGGCGCCCCACAGCAGGCCGGGCCGGTCCCGGCCCACCGGCACCACCCGCGCGCCGTC
>NZ_JBHLZP010000372.1:0-8157 GCF_042429965.1 Actinoallomurus acaciae | reverse complement strand
CCGCCGGGCGCGACAGGATACGGACACCGCCGTCGCACCGGCCCTTGTTCAGCAACATCCGGCAGAACGCCAGGTAGTCGTCCACGGTCGACAGCAGACCCGGTCCGCCGCCACCGGAGGGGAAGGCCGGCGGGCGGTCCCACGCGCCGTCGCGGGCGTCGGGGCGGCGGACCAGCGCGCCGGTCTCCGGGTCGGCCGCGTAGCCCGCCGCCAGCCGGCCGAGCTTTCCGGCGGGCAGGTGGTAGCCGGTGTCGTCCATGCCGAGCGGCGCGAAGACGCGCTCACGCAGGAACTCCTCCAGCGGCCGGCCGGCGGCCCGCGCGATCAGCACACCGAGCACGTCGGCCGACGTGTGGTACATCCAGGCCGTGCCCGGCTGGTGGGCGAGCGGCAGCGTGCCGAGCCGCTTGATCCACTCGTCGGGGTCCACCGACGGCCCGTCCGGGCCGTTGTCCACGCCGGTCTCGGCGAGAGCGCGCTGGATCGGGTACGTGCCCGGCGGGGCGAAGATCACACCGAGCCCGAGCCGGAACGTCATCAGGTCGCGTACGGTGATCGGCCGTTCGGCGGGCACGGTGTCATCCAGCGGCCCGTCGACACGCCGCAGGACCCGGCGGTCGGCCAGCTCCGGCAGCAGGTCGTCCACCGGGTCGTCCAGGCGCAGCCGGCACTCCTCGATGAGGATCAGGCCGGCCACGGCGGTGATCGCCTTGGTCAGCGACGCGATACGGAAGATCGTGTCACGGCTCATCGGCGTGTCACCGCCGGCCTCGGTCGTGCCGAGTGCGATCACGTGCGTCTCCCCGCGCCGGTGCACCAGCGCGACCAGCCCGGGCACCTCGGCACGCTCGACCGCGCGGCCGAGCACCTCCCGCATCCGGTCCAGCCCGGTACGGGACAGCCCCGACGAAACACCCATCTGCGTTCCTCCTCATTCCGGCCTTCGCCGCTACAGACCTCACGGCGCGCCGGAACTCATCGGTGGCGCGGGACGGATTCGAAGGATCAGCCGGCGGGGGCCAGGGTGACGTCGACGGAGAAGCCCTCCTCCGGCACCGTCTCCAGGTGCAGGTCCGCGATGCGGCCGGCGGCGCGCAGGTCGGCCTGGGCCAGCTCTCCCACGCCGGCGCCGCGGACCGCGGCGCGCTCGACCTCGGCCCGCATGGAGACCTTCGCCGCGGACTTGGCCCGCCGGACCTGGCGGAGGACGTCGGAGGTGGCGGCGAGCACACCCGGGTCGCCGCCCCGGGGCAGCCCGTCCTCGACCGGCCACCCGGCGCGGTGCACCGAGCCCTCCCGCCACCACGACCAGACCTCTTCGGTGACGAACGGCAGGATCGGCGCGAACAGCCGGAGCACGACCGACAGCGCCGTGCGCAGCGCCGCGCGGGCCGACGCCGCCGAGGCCGGGTCGCCGCCCTCCTCGCCGTACGCGCGGGCCTTGACCAGCTCCAGGTAGTCGTCGCAGAGGTTCCAGAAGAACCGCTCGGTGCGCTCCAGCGCGCGGGTGTAGTCGTTGGCCTCGAACGCGGCCGTGGCGTCGCGGACGACGTCGGCGAGGGTGGCGAGCATCGACAGGTCGAGCCGCTCGGTGACCGGCGTGCCGTCCGGGACGTCCCCCAGCCCCAGCACGAACTTGGAGGCGTTGAGGATCTTGATGGCCAGCCGGCGGCCGACCTTGATCTGGCCGGTGTCGAAGGCGGTGTCGGTGCCGAGCCGCCCGCTGGCCGCCCAGTAGCGCACCGCGTCGGAGCCGTGCTGGGTCAGCAGGTCCATCGGCGTGACCACGTTGCCCTTGGACTTGGACATCTTCTTGCGGTCCGGGTCGAGGATCCAGCCGGACAGCGCCGTACCCGCCCACGGCAGCGAGTGGTGTTCGAGGTGCGCCCGCACGACCGTGGAGAACAGCCAGGTGCGGATGATGTCGTGCGCCTGGGGCCGCAGGTCGTACGGGAAGACGGCCGCGAACAGGTCGGGGTCGCGCTCCCAGCCGCCGGCGATCTGCGGGGTCAGCGAGGAGGTCGCCCAGGTGTCCATGACGTCCGGGTCGCCGACGAATCCCTCGGGCTTGCCGCGCTGGTCCTCGTTGTAGCCGGGCGGCGCGTCGGAGGACGGGTCGACCGGCAGGGTGTCCTCCGCCGGGACGATGGGCGCGGAGTGGATCGGCTCGCCGTCGGCGTCGACCGGGTACCAGACCGGGATCGGCACGCCGAAGAACCGCTGCCGCGAGATCAGCCAGTCGCCCGCCAGGCCCTCGACCCAGTTGTCGTAGCGGGCCTTCATGTACTGCGGGTACCAGGTCAGCTCGGCGCCGCGCGCCAGGAGCCGCTCGCGCAGCGAGGCGTCGCGCCCGCCGTTGCGGATGTACCACTGGCGGGTGGTGACGATCTCGAGCGGCTTGGTGCCCTTCTCGTAGAACTTGACCGGCCGGCTGATCGGCCGGGGCTCTCCGTCCAGGTCGCCGGACTCGCGCAGCAGCTCGACCACCCGCTCGCGGGCCGAGTGGACGGTCTTGCCCGCCAGCTCGGCGTACGGGCCGGGAGCGACGCCCTCGGGCGGCTCGGGCTGGAGCCGGCCGTTCCAGTCCAGGACGGCCCGGGTCGGCAGGTTCAGCTCGCGCCACCAGGTCACGTCGGTGAGGTCGCCGAACGTACAGATCATGGCGATGCCCGAGCCCTTGTCGGGCTCGGCGAGGTGGTGGGCGACGACGGGCACCTCGACGCCGAAGAGCGGGGTGCGCACGGTGGTGCCGACCAGCTCGCGGTAGCGCTCGTCGTCGGGGTGGGCCACCAGCGCGACGCAGGCGGGCAGGAGCTCGGGCCGGGTGGTCTCGATGTAGACCGGCCGGCCGCCGGCGTGGAAGCGGATGCGGTGGAAGGCGCCCGGCTGCTCGCGGTCCTCCAGCTCGGCCTGGGCCACCGCGGTGCGGAACGTGACGTCCCACAGGGTCGGCGCCTCGGCGACGTACGCCTCGCCCCGCGCGAGGTTGCGCAGGAAGGCCCGCTGGGCGGTCGCGCGGGCCTCGTCGCCGATCGTGGTGTAGAGCAGCGACCAGTCCACCGAGAGCCCGACACGGCGCCAGACGTCCTCGAACGCCTTCTCGTCGATCTCGGTGAGCCGGTTGCACAGCTCGACGAAGTTGCGCCGCGAGACCGGAATCTGCTTGCCGGGCCGGTCCGGCGGCTCGAACGACGGGTCGTAGGGCAGCGAAGGGTCGCAGCGCACGCCGAAGTAGTTCTGCACCCGGCGCTCGGTCGGCAGGCCGTTGTCGTCCCAGCCGATCGGGTAGAAGACCTCACGGCCGCGCATGCGCTGGAAACGCGCGATCGCGTCGGTGTGGGTGTAGGAGAACACGTGACCGACGTGCAGTGAGCCGCTGACGGTCGGCGGCGGGGTGTCGATCGAGTAGATCTCCGCACGCCGCTTCGAGCGGTCGAAGCGGTAGACGCCGCTCTCGTCCCAGAGGTCTACCCACTTGGACTCGAGTCCGTCGAGGGTGGGTTTCTCCGGTGGACGCGGCTTTTCTGTCATGCCGCCAATGGTATTGGCCGACCACGGCAGGTCCGACGTCATTATGTTGATCGTCTGTGAGAGGCTCGGAGCCGACACCGGCCGGTGGAACACTGAGAGGGACGAGCATGGCGGACAAAGGCGATCTCGGCTGGCGGCTGCTGGCCGGCGCGGCGGCTTTCGGCGCGGGCTTCGTGGCCCGGAAGACGATCACGATCGGCTGGAAGCAGATCACCGGCAAGGAGCCGCCGACCAACCCCGAGTCGCCGGAGGTCGCGCTGGCGGAGGCGATCGGCTGGGCCGTCGTCACCGGCGTCGGCATGGAGGTCGCGCGCCTGCTGGCGACCCGCGCCGCGGCCAAGCGCTGGCACAGCAGCACGGGTGAGCTGCCCGCCGCCCTGCGCAGCGCCGCCGACAAGGTCAAGAACGCGAACTCCTGACCCGGCACCCCGTACGGGCCGTGGGCGGGGAGGGCCTGGTCCCGGACCGGTGCCTCTTCCCGAGCACCAGCGGAGCCGTTCGGCACGGTTTGCGGGGTGGGGCGACAGCGCGCGACGCGGTTGGACGGCGGGGCTTTGGGACGGGTCCTAGCGTCCGCTCTCGATGGACGGCGGGCGGGAGGCCTGTTCGACGTGCTGGCCGCGCAGGTCGTCGCGGATCTTCTCCGAGAGCCGCCTGGTCGCCGCGTTGTTGAGGGCCCCGCCGGCGACGGCCCCGGTCAGGAACGGACCGAGGGTGGTGAAGTGACGGCCGAACACACGGAGCAGGCGCTTGCGCAGGCCGGCCTTTGCCGCCACGCCGAGCGCGGCCGTCACGCTGCCCGGCTGCATCGGGTCGAACCCTCGTTGCTGCGCCCACAGTTGCAGGAAGACCATGCCGCGCGCGGTGCCGGTGCCGGGAACCTGAACGCCGTAGACCTCGTGTAGCTCCGCGATCAGCTTGACCTCGATCGTCGCGACGACCACGGTCTCGGCCACGATCTGCGCCGGGGCGCTCAGCAGGAGCGGAGGCGCGGCGAACTGGATCGCGGCGAGCGCTCCGCCCGCGGCGCCCACGCCGGTCGTGGCCCGCTGTGCCGCGCGGACGACCGAGTCGGCCAGGGCCTCGCTCCGCAGGCCGTCGTGGTGGCGGCTCAACGTCTCGAGATCGCGCACGGGAACGTGCGGAGCGATCTCCATGAAGGTATCGGTGAGCCAGCGTCCCCGTCCGACGCCCGCGGCCCCGGCCCGGCGCGCGCTCGCGGCCATCAGGCGCGCGATACGTCCGAGCAGGCGGCCGCGGGTCTCGCGGTCCATGTCGTCCTCGGCGGACAATCGGCCGACCAGCTCCGCCATCTCATGGCCGAGCCGGTCGTCTCCGTCCCCCCAGCGGGCGACCTCCCTCTCCGGTCCCTCCGACACCACCGCTCCCCGCCTCAGGCGGCACACTCACGGCAGATCAACTGGCCGTTCTTCTCCTCGGCCAGCTGGCTGCGGTGGTGCACGAGGAAGCAGCGTGCGCATGTGAACTCATCGGCCTGCCGAGGCAGAACGCGGAGGCTGAGCTCCTCGTTCGAAAGATCCGCACCCGGCAGCTCGGTGACCTCACCGGCGTCGAGATCCTCATCGATGACACCGGTGCTCTTGTCAGCCCGGCGCGCCTGCAGCTCCTGCAGGCTGTCCTCGTTGAGGTCGTCGTCGGTCTTACGTGGACTGTCGTAGTCGGTGGCCATCTTCTATCTCCATCCCCCTCGGTCCATAGTTATGCGCCCCGTCGCGCGGGTCTAACGCTTGGGAAGCCCATCTTGTGCCCGATCCGGGCGGGAAATTCTGTCACGGGATTTGCCCTGCAACACGCAAGCCACGTCGCGTCACACGGCCTCTTCCCTCACCCGCGCCCGTAGATGTCCGATGTGTCGGACATCACAGCAGCAGGCGGGCGTCAGCTCCCCTCCTCACAACCATGAACCGGATAAGCACGACGAGCGTCACAGGTAACGCGATATCGTTCCCGCCGGGATAGACCTGGCGGGTGCAAAGAATAAGGGTTGTTGGAGGGGGTCACACATGCCGGATGCCGCTCCCCTGGAGCCGGGCGATCCGACCTCGCTGGGGCAGTACCAAGTCGTGGGAAGGCTCGGAGAGGGTGGCCAGGGGGCCGTCTATCTCGGCCGGTCGCCCTCTGGGGACTCTGTCGCGATCAAACTCCTGCACGCGCAGATGAACGCCGACTCGTCTGCCCGTACGAGGTTCGCGCGGGAGGTCGAATCGGCACAGAAGGTGTCACCTTTCTGTACCGCCCAGGTCCTGGACTATGACCTGAACGGCCGGCCGCCCTACATCATCAGCGAGTTCATCGACGGACCTCCGCTGTACGACGTGGTCCTGCAGGAGGGCGCCTTCCGCGGCGCCGCCCTCGAGCGCCTCGCGATCGGCACCGCGACCGCGCTCGCCGCGATCCACGAGGCCGGCATCGTCCACCGCGACTTCAAGCCCAACAACGTGCTCCTCGCCTCCGACGGCCCACGCGTCGTCGACTTCGGCATCGCACGCTCGGTCAACTCCCAGCAGAGCTCTGTCACCGCCACCGGCATGGTGGTCGGTACGCCCGGGTACCTCGCGCCCGAGCAGCTCACGGGCGAGCCCCTGACGGCCGCCGTGGACATCTTCGCCTGGGGCGCCACGATGATGTTCGCCGCGACGGGCCACTCGCCGTTCGAGGCCGAGACCCTCCCGGTGATCATCAACCGGATCCTCAACGAGGAGCCGGACCTCTCCCGTCTCACCGGCACCATGCGCGAGCTGGTCGGCGCGGCGCTGGACAAGAACCCCCGGCGCAGGCCGGCCGCGCACCAGATGCTGCTGCGCCTGCTCGGCCAGGTCGGCGCGACGCCCGGCCCCTCGTCCGACCGCGCGGAGCTGCTGGACAAGGGCACCCAGGTCGCGGCCGAGCTGCCGCCTCCGCCGCCGATCGTCCACACGCCCCCGCCGCCACCGCTGGTGAACACGCCGCCCCCGATGATGCCGGGCCCGTCGACGCCGAACCCGCCGATGATGATGCCGGGGCCCCAGACGCCGCCGCCGTGGCAGCAGCAGCGGCAGGCGCCGATGGCGCCGCAGTACACACCGCCGCCGCCACAGCGCAAGAACAAGAACGTCCCGATCTTCATCGGCATCGGCTGCGTGGTGTTCCTGCTGCTCGCCGTGGGCCTGCCGATCGCGCTCGTCGCCGGGGTCCTGTCCAAGACCAAGCACGACCTGTCCACGCTGCCGAGCTACACCCCGTCCCACTACGGTGTGCCGGACTCCTACGTCGGCACCTGGAAGGGCACCGGGACCAACACCGACTCCGGCTCGGACAAGCGGCCGTTCAACATCACGATCACCCTGAACTCCGACTCGCGGATCGGCAAGGCCGACTACGGCAACTGCTCCGGCTCGATGTTCGAGGAGCCCGACAGCTCCACCGACAGCAAGGTCGTCTTCAGCCAGACCCTGTTCAACCAGTCCGGCGGCACCTGCCCGACGTCCTCGTACGTGACGATGACGCTGAACGGCTCCTCCATGAACTGGGAGATCAGCAGGACCGAACTCGGCAGCTCGTTCGCGAACGGGACGCTCACCAAGCAGTGACCCTGGGGAGGCACGCCCATGCCGGAGATCGCTCCTCTCCGGGCGAACGACCCTGAGCGGCTCGGCTCCTACCGCCTGACCGGACGCATCGGCGAGGGCGGTCAGGGGACCGTCTACCTCGGAGAGGACCCGGACGGCGAGCAGGTGGCCGTCAAGCTCCTGCATGCGCAGTTCAGCGGTGACGCGAAGGCGCGGGCCAGGTTCGCCGCCGAACTGGCCAACGCCAAGCGGGTCGCCCCGTTCTGCACGGCGCGCATCATCGACTCCGACGTCGAGGGCGACGCGCCGTACCTGGTGAGCGAGTACATCGAAGGCCCGTCACTGCGCGAGGTCGTGGACGAGCACGGCCCGCGTACGGGCGGCGTGCTGCAGCGGCTGGCGATCGGCACGGCGACCGCGCTCGCGGCCATCCACGAGGCCGGCGTGGTCCACCGCGACTTCAAGCCGACGAACGTCCTGCTCGCGGCCGACGGCCCGCGAGTGATCGACTTCGGCATCGCGCGCGCTCTGGACGCCGGCGGCACGCTGACGAGCACGACCGTGGGCACGCCGTCGTACATGTCGCCCGAGCAGATCTCCGGTGAGGTCGCCGGGCCGCCCACCGACGTGTTCGCCTGGGCCGGCACGATCGTGTACGCCGCCACGGGCGGCCCCCCGTTCGGCCAGGACTCCATCCCCGCCGTGATGAACCGGATCGTGCACCAGGAGCCGATGCTCGGCATGCTCATGGGCCCGCTGCGGGACGTCGTGCTGTCGTGCCTGGCCAAGGACCCCCGGCGACGGCCGACCGCCCAGCAGGTGCTGCTCCGGCTGCTGAGCAACGACGGGGTCTCGCTCCCGGGCGCCCACCCGGCTCCCGCCACCGAGGTCCTCAACCAGGGCGCCCAGGTCGCGGCCCAGAACACCGACCCGCCGCCGTGGACGCCGCCGGCCGGCCCGTACCCCGCGTACCCGCCGGGCGGGTACCCACCCGGCCGGGACACACCGCCGCCGTACGGGCCGGGCGCCAACACCCCGCCGCCGTACGGGCCGGGCG
>NZ_JBHLZP010000371.1:0-8211 GCF_042429965.1 Actinoallomurus acaciae | reverse complement strand
GCGGTGAGCGACGCGATGACGGCACGGGCGTCCGGGGGCAGGTCCGGCAGTGCGGCCTCCGTACGCGCCGGAGCGGCCAGCAGGTGCCCGGCGAGCAGCTCGCGGGTGAGCTCGGCCGCGCGCGTCGACCCGCGGGTCGCGGGGGCGAGCAGCCGCATCGCGCGGATCGGGAAGCGTTTCATCGCGCCGAGCAGCGCGGGCTGGACGTACCTGCGGCCGACGCGGTCCACCAGGGCCCGGAACGCCTCGTCCGACGGCAGCAGGGCGAGCGCGTTGAGCATCGTGCGGGTCTCGGGCACGGAGAGGTCCTGGTCCAGGGCATCGATCAGCAGCGGTGCCATCGCCGGACCGAGCCCGTCGACCATGGTGGCGACGGCGCCCGTGGGGAACTCCCACCACCGCGGCGGCATCCAGTCGCCGAGCGCGGCGAGCTGATCGCCGGAGCTCAGCGCGAGCAGCAGCGTCCACTTGATCGGATCATCCGGCGGGGCGGCGCAGCACTCGTCCACCCAGTCGCGCCGGTCGGGCACCAGGTACGAGACGACGGCCCGCTGGCCGGGGTCGCGCCGGCGGCCCGCGAGCCGCTCCACGGTCTCCGCGTAGACCTCGTCGTCGGCGATGGCCAGCCGGGTGCGGAGCCTCCACGACGCGGCGTCGTCCCGCCACCAGGCGTGTGTGTGCCGGCCGTACCGTGAGGCGGAGACCACGCGGAGCTCCCCGGTGCCGGAGTCCCGGTCGACGGCGGCGGAACCGAACTCGGCGTACGCGCAGGCGGCGAACGGCAGGCCGTGGTCGGCGACCCAGGCGTCGGCGAAGGGCCAGGCGACCCCTCCGACGGACCGATGGACACTGATCGACGCGACCACCGCGGCGCCCAGCGGGTCCGGGGCACCCTGGAGGTGGGCGAGCCCCCGCTCGGCCAGCTCGGGATCGGAGCCCCGGCCGTGCAGTGCCTGCTCGATCTCGGCACGGGTCTCGGGCGAGATGAGCCTGCGCCGCGTGCCCCCGTACACCGTGGGGGCCGGCGAATCGTCGCGTCGCGGATGCCGGCGCTGTTTCCACGCGGACGGAAGGGTCAGGGCGTTCTCGTCGGGCCGTCGGGCGTTCATGCCGGGAAACCGTAGGGCAGCCGCCCGACAGACCACGAAACACCCCCACGAATCATCGTTCGAAGGGAGTGAGGCGCGTCACAGCGGCCCTCGCGGGGGCGGCGTCCATACTGCCGGTAGGCATTCACTCGATCACGGAGGCCTCATCTGATGAACGGTCCACTCGACGGCATCGTGGTGCTCGACCTCACCCGCGTCCTGTCCGGGCCGCACGCGACGATGATGCTCGCCGACCTCGGCGCGCGTGTGATCAAGGTCGAGCAGCCGGGCACCGGCGACGAGACGCGGCAGTGGGGGCCGCCGTTCGCCACCGCGCCCGGGCGGGAGGGCGTGGACCCCGGCGTCAGCACGTACTTCCTGTCCTGCAACCGGAACAAGGAGTCGATCACCCTCGACCTGAAGTCCGAGGAGGGCAAGGAGACGCTCATCCGGCTGATCCGGCACGCCGACGTCCTCGCCGAGAACTTCCGCACCGGGGTCCTGGACCGGCTCGGGTTCTCCTTCGAGCGGATGCACGAGATCAATCCGGCCCTGGTCATCCTGTCGATCTCCGGGTTCGGGCACGACGGCCCCGAGGGCGGGCGGCCCGGCTACGACGCGATCGTGCAGGGCGAGGCCGGGATCATGAGCGTCACGGGGCCCGCGCCCGACCAGCCGACCAAGATGGGCCTGTCGATCTGCGACATCCTCGCCGGCGTGAACGGCGCGTACGGCATCGTCGCCGCGCTGTACGAGCGCACCCGCACCGGGCGCGGCCGGGTGGTCCGCACCTCCCTGCTGGCCTCCGTCGTCGGCGCGCACGCCTACCAGGCCACCCGGTGGACGGTCGCGGGCGAGGTGCCGCGGGCGATCGGCAACGACCACCCCTCGATCGCCCCGTACGGCAGCTACCGGTGCGCCGACGGCCTGATCCAGGTGGGTGTCGCCAACCAGGGGCTGTGGAGGAGGTTCGCGCCGGTCGTGGAGATCGACCCGGACGATCCGCGCTTCGCGACCGGGGCCGACCGGTCCCGCAACCGCGGCGAGCTGGGCGTCCTGATCGAGAAGGCGCTGACGAGCGAGACGCGGGAGCACTGGCTGGCCCGGCTCGCCGAGGTCGGCGTCCCCGCCGGGGCGATCCGCTCCATCGACGAGGTCTACGAGTGGGACCAGACCCGGTCGCAGGGGCTCGTCATCGACGTGGAACATCCCGAGCTCGGCCGCATCGAGCTGCCCGGCCCGTCGCTGCGCTTCGAGGGGGTGCCGCCGCGCGAGCACACCGCGCCTCCGCGGCTGGGCGAGCACACCGACGACGTCCTCGCCTGGCTGGACGAGGTGGACTCCTGACCCGCGGCGTACCGTCCCCCGGCGCCCATCCGCCCCGGAACGGGTGACTCAGCGGCCCCACGGCCCCCACCGGTCCGCCGGTCGACGTCCCCACTCGGCGGGAGCAGGTAGATTCCTGACCTGCGCTTTTGTCTCAGATCGGGGGAGTTGGATGGAGTCGCAGGCGCTCCGCCGCAGCCTGTCCTCCAAGGACTTGATCGTCTACGGGCTGCTGTTCATCGGGCCGCTGGCGCCGGTGGGCGTCTTCGGCGTCCTCGACGCCAGGAGCCACGGCTCCGTCGCCCTCGTCTACCTGGTGGCGACGCTCGCGATGGCGTTCACGGCGGTGTCGTACGCGCAGATGTCGCGGCAGGTGCCGCACGCCGGATCGGTGTACGCCTACGCCGGCATCGGCATCGGGCGGCCCGCCGGGTTCGCGGCCGGCTGGCTGGCGATGCTGGACTACCTGCTGATCCCCGCGGTCGGCTACCTGTTCTGCGGTATCGCGCTGCACTCGCTGGTGCCCTCGGTGCCGGCCTGGGTGTTCACCGCGATCGCGTTCGTCTCGACCACGCTGCTCAACCTCTTCGGCGTACGGCTGGCCGCGCGGGTGGGCTTCGTGGTGCTCGTGGTGGAGATCGTGCTGCTGGCGGTGTTCGTCGTCGCGGCGACCGTCGTACTGGTCATGGACGGCCCCGCCCGCCCGTGGACCTCACCGGCCCTGGGCGCCGGCGGCACCACCACGGCCGCGGTGATGGGGGCCGTCTCGGTCGCGGTGCTGTCCTTCCTCGGCTTCGACGCGATCGCCTCGTTCGCCGAGGAGAACACCGGCGACGAGCGCCAGGTCGGGCGCGCGGTGCTGTTCTGCCTGGCCGTCGCCGGCCTGCTGTTCGTCGTGCAGACCTACCTCGCCGGGCTGCTCATGCCGGTGAGCCCGCGCCACCTCGCCCAGGTGCCGGCCGAGCAGGGCACCGCCTTCTACACGATGACGCGAACGGCGGTCGGCGTGTGGATGCAGCGGGCGTTCGCCGTGGTCAAGGGCATCGGCCCGGCGTTCACGGCGATGGCGGCCGTGGCGGCGGCCTCCCGCCTGCTGTACGGCATGGCGCGCGACCGGGGCCTGCCGAAGGCCCTGGCGGCGGTGGACGGCCGCTCGCAGGTGCCGCGCGCCGCCCTGCTGACGACGGCCGCGGTCAGCCTCGTCGTGTCGGTGTGGGCGGCCCGCCGCGCGGACGGTCTGGACGTGCTCGTGTCGATCGTCAACATGGGCGCCCTGGCCGCCTTCACCCTCCTGCACGTCTCGGTGGTCGGCTACTACGTCATCCGCCGCGGCAGCCGCCGGTGGGTCCCGCACCTGGCCGTCCCGGCCCTCGGCGCCGCGGTGTCCGTCTGGATCATGGTCTCCGCGACCACTCTGGCCAAGCTCGTCGCCGCCGGCTGGCTGGTGGCGGGCGCCGTCGTCTTCGCCGTCGGCCGCCGGGAGAAGGCCTCCCTCAGCCCAGCAGGTCGGGACGCCGGTGGGACAGGGACGGGAGCACCTTCCGTACCTGGTCGGTGAGGCTCAGGTCGATCTCGGCGAGCCGTACGGACGGGGACGGGCCCAGGTCCGCCTGGACCACGCCCATCGGGTCCACCAGCATGCTGCGGCCCACGCCGCCCGGACGCCCCCTCGGCGGGGCCGTACGGTCCGGGGCCTTGCCCACGGCGGCCACCCACGTGGTGTTCTCGATCGCGCGGGCGCGGACCATCGTCACCCAGTGCTCCTCCTTGAACGGCCCCTGCGCCCAGGCCGCGATCACCGCGAACATCTCCGCGCCCGCGTCCACCAGCGCCCGCGCCAGCTCGGGGAAACGCACGTCGTAGCAGGTGATCAGGCCGATCCGCGTGCCGCACAGCTCGACCACCACCGGCGCGTCGCCCGCGTCGACGAACTCCGACTCGCGGTCGTGGAAGGCGTCGAACAGGTGGATCTTGCGGTAGGAGCCCACGAGCGCGCCGGACGCGTCGATGGCCACCGCCGTGTTGTAGACCCGGCCGGGGGACGCCGGCTCGAACACGCCCGCGATCACCGCGGTGCCGTGCTCACGCGCCGCCTCGGCCAGGCCCGTCACCCACGGGCCGTCGAGCGGCTCGGCCATCGAGGCCAGGTCGCCGCCGAAGCGGACCAGCGCCGCCTCCGGGAGGATCGCCAGGTCCGCGTCCGCCGCCGAGGCCAGGGCCTCGCGGGCGCGTTCCAGGTTCTCCTTCGGGTCGTCGCCGATCGTGATCTGGCACAGCGCCACGCGCATCGCGGACTCCTTTCCCGGGGGAGGATCGGCGCCGCGCGCCGGCCTGGTGCTCACCGCTCGCTCGCCCTCCTCGCTCGCTCCACTGTGGCACAGACCGGACGTAGCGCCCGGGGTCGTCCCGTCCGCGTTGTTACCCTGAGCCGCGTGACGGTCAACATCGATCCGCTGGTGGCCCGGATGCGGGGCTTCGGCACCACCGTGTTCGCCGAGATGACCGCCCTGGCGGTCCGTACGGGCGCGATCAACCTCGGCCAGGGATTCCCCGACACCGACGGCCCGGCCAAGCTGCTGGAGACCGCCGTCGAGGCGATCCGCGGCGGCGCGAACCAGTACCCGCCCGGACCCGGCGTGCCCGAGCTCAGGGAGGCCGTGGCCGCCCAGCGCTCCGGCCGTTACGGCCTGACCTACGACCCCGCGGACGAGGTGCTCGTCACCGTCGGCGCGACCGAGGCGATCGCCGCGACGCTCCTGGCGCTCTGCGAGACCGGCGACGAGGTCGTCCTGTTCGAGCCGTACTACGACTCCTACGCCGCGATCATCGCGCTGGCCGGGGCCGTGCGCCGCCCCGTCACGCTGCGGCCCGACGGCGACCGGTTCACCTTCGACCCCGCCGAGCTGCGCGCCGCCGTCACCCCGCATACCCGGCTGATCCTGCTCAACTCCCCGCACAACCCCACCGGCACCGTGTTCTCCCGCGCGGAGCTGGAGATCATCGCGGACGTCTGCCGCGAGCACGACCTCGTCGCCGTCACCGACGAGGTGTACGAGTACCTGACCTTCGACGGCGCCGAGCACGTGCCGATCGCCACGCTGCCCGGCATGCGCGAACGCACGGTGGCGATCTCCTCGGCCGGCAAGACGTTCTCGGTCACCGGCTGGAAGACCGGCTGGATCACCGCGCCGCCGCACCTCGTCCGCGCCGTGCAGACCGTCAAGCAGTTCCTGACCTTCACCTGCAGCGCCCCCTACCAGCGGGCGGTCGCGTACGGGCTGGGCGCCGAGCTCGACTGGGTCGAGGCGCAGCGGGCCTCGCTGCAGTCCAAGCGCGACCGGCTCACCGCCGGCATCCAGGCGGCCGGACTGACCCCGCTGCGCACCCAGGGCACCTACTTCGTCCAGGCCGACGTACGCCCGTTCGGGTTCACCGACGGGCTGGAGTTCTGCCGGGTCCTGCACGAGCGGGCCGGCGTCGTCGCCATCCCCGCGCAGGTGTTCTACGACTCCGACGCCGGCGACCCGTACGTCCGGTTCGCCTTCTGCAAGCGCGACGAGGTGATCGCCGACGCGGCCGCGCGCCTGTCCCGCGTGGCCTCCTGAGCACCGGGTGGGCGGCCGCCGCACGACCTCGTACGCTCACACCTGACAAAGGACGCGCGCTCGCTGGGCATACTCTGCCCATGAGCACACCGCAGGACAGAGACTAGGTTCGCCTTCGTGACCACCGCGAACGGCGAGCGCGTCCTCATCGCCCTCGGCGGCAACGCGATGACGGGGCCGGACGGCGACGCCACACCGGACGCCCAGCGGCGCGCCGTGGAGGCGGCCGTCGGGCCGGTCGCGGACCTGGTCGCCGGCGGCGCACAGGTCGTTTTGACCCACGGCAACGGGCCCCAGGTCGGCAACCTGCTGATCAAGAACCAGCTCGCTGCCGGCGTGGTGCCGCCCGTGCCCCTCGACTGGTGCGGCGCGCAGACCCAGGCGACCATCGGCGTCCTCCTGCTCAACGCGCTGGACCGCGCCCTGGCCGAACGCGGCGTGGACCGGCCGGTGGCCGTCGTGGCGACCCGGACCCTGGTGGACGCCGCCGACCCGGGCTTCGACGCCCCGGAGAAGCCGGTCGGCCGCTACTTCCCCGTCCACGAGGCCGACCGGGGCCGCGCGCACGGCGAGACCTGGCGCTCGTTCGGGGCCAAGGGCTGGCGCCGGGTCGTCGCCTCGCCGGAACCACGGGAGATCATCGACGCGCCCGCCGTGGACGCCCTGCTCGCGGCGGGGTTCATCGTCGTGGCGGCCGGAGGCGGCGGCGTTCCGGTGGTCCGCGCCGACGGCGGTCTCCGCGGGGTCGAGGCGGTCATCGACAAGGACCTCGCCGCGCAGCTGCTGGCCCGCCACGTCTCCGCCACGACCATGGTCATCGCCACGAACGTCGAGTACGCCATGACCGGGTACGGCACCCCGGACGAGCGGCCCATCCGGCGTACGACGGCGGCCCGGCTGCGGGCGTACGCGGCCGAGGGGGAGTTCGCCGGGGGCAGCATGGGCCCGAAGGTCGAGGCGGCGGTGCGCTTCGTCGAGGCGGGCGGAGAACGGGCGGCGATCACATCGCTGGAGCACATCGGCGACGCCGCGGACGGCAAGGCCGGAACAGTCATCGAGTTGTGAAGGGTGAGGACATGCCGGACCCGATTGAGGTACGCAAGGTCGCCATCGAGAGCGTCACGGACGCGTCGGGGCTGGCCCGGCTGATCGACGACGGTGTGATCGAGGCCGATCGCGTCCTCGCCGTCATCGGCAAGACCGAGGGCAACGGCGGCGTCAACGACTACACGCGCATCCTCGCCGACCGGGCGTTCCGCGGGGTGCTCGTCGCCCGGGGCCGCCGTACGCCGGAGGAGGTCGCCCAGGTGCCGCTCGTGTGGTCCGGCGGCACGGACGGGGTGCTCAGCCCGCACGCGACGATCTTCGCGACCGCCGACCCGTCCTCGGCGCCGGTGACCGACGAGCCCCGCGTCTCGGTCGGCGTCGCCATGAGCGAGGTGATCCTGCCCGAGGACATCGGCCGCCCGGCCATGGTGGAGAAGGTCGCCGGCGGCGTACGCGACGCCATGAAGGCGGCCGGCATCCAGGACGCCGCCGACGTCCACTACGTGCAGACCAAGACGCCCCTGCTCACCCTGGACACGATCAACGACGCCAAGCGGCGCGGCCACGACGTCGTCACCGAGGACACGCTGAAGTCCATGGACATCTCCAACTCCACGACCGCGCTCGGCATCGCCGTCGCCCTCGGAGAGATCGAGATGCCGGAGGCGGAGCGGATCCACAAGGACCTGTCGCTGTACTCCTCGGTCGCCTCCTGCTCCTCCGGAGTCGAGCTCGACCGGGCCCAGATCGTCGTGGTCGGCAACGTCCGCGGCATCGGCGGCCGCTACCGCATCGGCCACAGCGTGATGAAGGACGCCCTGGACGCCGACGGCATCTGGGCGGCGATCCGCGCCTCCGGCATCGACCTGCCCGAACGCCCGCACCACAGCGACCTGGACGGCCGGCTCGTCAACGTGTTCCTCAAGTGCGAGGCGGACCCGAGCGGGTCGGTGCGCGGGCGCCGCAACATCATGCTCGACGACTCCGACGTGCACTGGCACCGCCAGATCAAGGCGTGCGTCGGCGGCGTCGCCGCCTCGGTGACGGGCGACCCGGCCGCGTTCGTCTCGGTGGCCGCCGTGCACCAGGGCCCCTCGGGCGGCGGCCCGGCCGCGGCGATCTCCGACCTCGGCTGAGCCGCGGGC
>NZ_JBHLZP010000370.1:0-8216 GCF_042429965.1 Actinoallomurus acaciae | reverse complement strand
CGCCGCCCTGCGGCGGCATGGCGGGCAGCCGGGCCAGCGCGTACAGGGTGCCGGTGAAGCTGATCATGTCGGCCAGGTAGCACAGGCGCAGGCCGCCGGCGGCGGTGACGACGCCGGCCAGGGCTGGGCCGGCCATGAGGCCGACCTGGAAGGACATCTGGTTCAGGGCGATACCGGCCGCGACCTGGCCGGCGGGCAGCAACCGCGGCACGAAGGTGCGGCGCGCGGGCGCGCCGACCGCTCCGAGCAGCGACTGGACGGCCACCAGCGTGTACAGCGGCCACAGTGCCCGCAGGCCCGCGAACGCCTGGGCGGCCAGGAGCGCGGAGACCACGACGGAGCCGATGTTGGTGGCCAGGACGAGACGGCGCCGGTCGACCGCGTCGGCGAAGGATCCGCCGAACAGGCCGAGCAGGATCAGCGGCAGGCCCGAGGCCAGCCCGACCGCGCCGACGGCGGCCGAGGAGTGCGTCGTGCGGTAGACCTGCAGGGTCACCGCGAAGGTCGTCATCTGGCCGCCGACGACCGACAGGGAGGAGCCGACCCACAGGCGGCGGAAGTCCGCCGACCCTCGCAGCGGGCCGATGTCCAGCACGAAGCGGCGACGCCGGGGCATGCCTCATCCCTTCGATCCGCGTACGGTGGGTGCGACATGCGCACGATCACGCACTCCGGCGAGCACGAGCTGCACGTCCGGCGTTCGCGTTTCGTCTGCGCGCTCGCCCGCGTCGCCACCGAGGCGGAGGCGCAGGAGTTCATCGCCGGGCGCCGCAGGACCCACCACGACGCGACCCACAACTGCACCGCCTATGTCGTCGGTGAGCATGGCGACCTTACCCGCAGCAACGACGACGGGGAACCGGCCGGCACGGCGGGGCGGCCGATGCTGGAGGTCCTGACGCGCCGGGGGCTGACCGGCACGGTCGCCGTCGTCACCCGGTACTTCGGGGGCGTCAAGCTGGGCGCGGGCGGTCTGGTGCGCGCGTACGGGCAGGTGGTGTCCGAGACGATCGACCGGGTGGGGATGGTCGAGCGGCGTGCGGTGGTGACGATGACGATGGTGGCCGACCACGCCCGCGCCGGGCGGCTGAGCCGTGACCTGCACGCCTCTCCCTACACCCCGGCCGGGTCCCGGTACGGTGCGCGGGCCGAGCTGGACGTGCTGGTGCCCGAAGACGAGCTGACGGCGTTCGAGGCGTGGCTGGCCTCGGCCGCCGGCGGGCGGGTGGAGACCCGGCGGGGCCCGGTCGGCTACGTGGACGTTCCGATCGCCTGATTATTGCCAGAAGCTGTCAGGTATGGGCGGGAGCATGGAGGGCGTTCCGACGAAGGGAAATCATCGATGACCGCCATCGCCTCGCTCGCCATGATCAACCTCGACTGCGCCGACCCGCGTGCGCTCGCGGAGTTCTACCACGGCGTCTTCGGCTGGGAGATCACCCACAGCGAGGATGAGTACGCCATGGTCTCCGACGGGCGGACCGCGATCGGGTTCGGCCGCGTCGAGGGGTTCGCCCCGGCGGGCTGGCCGGGGGAGTCCACGCCCAAGCGCTACCACCTCGACCTGTACGTCGATGACCTGGACAAGGCCGAGGCGGCGTGCCGGGATCTCGGCGCGAGCCGGCCGGACGAGCAGCCGGGCGGTGACCGCTGGCGCGTGCTGCTGGACGTCGCCGGGCACCCGTTCTGCCTGTCCCGGCGCGCCTCGTAGTCACACGCGCGCCGTGCCCGGTGCGGTTGCGGGCCGGGCACGGCGCAGCGGGAGCAGCAGAGCGGGCAGCACGGTCAGGGCGGTGAAGGCCAGCACCCACCAGAAGGCGGCGTCGAACGCCGCGGACGGCGTGCCGCGATGGTGCGCCAGATGGTGTTGCAGGATCGCGGTGAGCACGGCCGCGCCGACGGACGCGCCGACCGTCTGCACCGTCGTGATGGCGCTGGTCGCACCGGGGATCTCGGCGGGCGCGAGCCCTTCATAGGCGGCGGCCGCGACCGGGACGGCGACGGCCGCGACGCCCATGCCCCACACCAGCAGTACGGCGCCGAGCAGGATGCCACCGGTGTGCGGGCCGACCTGGGTGAAGGCGAGGGTGCCCAGGGTGGTGACCGCGATGCCGGCCAGGACGACGGGCCGGGCGCCGATCCGGTCGGTGAGCCGGCCGCTGATGGGCAGGGCGAGCATCGTGCCCAGGCTCTGCGGCGCCAGCAGCAGCCCGGCGGTCAGCGCGCCGTGGCCGCGTACCTGCTGGTAGTACAGCGGCATCAGGATCATCACCCCGAAGACCGACAGCCGGGACAGGAAGTTCAGCGTCGAGGCGGCCGCGAAGGGCCGGTGGGCGAACAGCCGCAGGTCCAGCAGCGGGGCGACCCGCCGCCTGCGCAGCCCGTGGACGGTGAAGCCGGCCAGCAGAACGACGCCGGCGGCCAGCAGCGGGATCCGCGCAGTACGGGCGGACAGGCCGTACAGGGTGAGGGCGAGCGCGGGCGCCAGCAGCGCCAGGCCGGTGAGGTCCAGCCACCGCGCGCCGGGCTCGCGCGACGGGGTGGCGGGGATGCCGCGCCGGGCGAGCAGCAGGGCGAGGAGGCCGACGGGGATGTTGACGTAGAAGATCCAGCGCCAGTTTCCGGCGTCGATGATCAGGCCGCCGACCAGCGGGCCCAGGATGGGTGCCAGCTGCCCGGGCACGGCCACCAGGGCCATGACGCGCCCGCGCTGGCCGGGGTCTGCGGCCTGGGCGAGGATCATCATGCTCAGCGGCACGATCATGCCGCCGCCGATGCCCTGCAGGGCGCGGAAGGCGATGAGGGCGCCGGCGGACCAGGCGGCGCCGCACAGCGCCGAGCCGATGAGGAAGACCCCCAGCGCGAACCTCCACAGGGCGCGGGCGCCGAAGCGTTCGGCCAGCCGGCCGGTGACGGGGATGACCGTCGCGATGGCCAGCAGGTAGGCGGTGCTGACCCACTGGATCGTGGTGACCGGTGCGTGGAACGCGCGGGTGAGGCCGGCGAGGGCGACCGCGACCATCGTCATGTCGAGCATCGCGGTGACGGTGCCGACGATGACGGTGATCCCGAGCCGGAGGAGGGCGGGGTCCATGCGGGCGGGCTGCGTACGGGCGGTGGTGTCGGCCATAAGCGAGCACACTACACCGTGCAGTGTAGTTCGGCTACACTGCACGGTGTAGCCGAGGAAAGGGGACCGGTGCCCGACACGACCGCCCTGCGCCCGGGGTCGCCCGCCAAGCGGGCCGCGATCATCCGGGCGGCGCTGGAGGTGTTCGTCCGCGAGGGGTACGCGCGCGCCAGCGTCGACGCGATCGCCGAGGCCGCCGGGGTCTCCAAGCGGACGATCTATGACTATTACGGCGGCAAGGAGCGGCTGTTCCTGTCGGCGGTGCACGAGACCGCGGCGGAGCAGGCGGCGGCCTTCGGCGACCTGCTGGACCGTACGCTGGGCGAGGTCACGGACGTGGAGGCGGCGCTGACGGCGTTCGGCCGCGCGTTCGCCACGGAGATCGCCCGATCGGCCGAACGCGCCGCGGTGATGCGCCTGATGATCGCGGAGGCCTCCCACTTCCCGGACCTGATCCACGCCGCGCCGCAGGACCGCCCGGTCCAGCGCACCCTGGCCGGCCGGCTGGCCGAACTGGGCGAGCAGGGGCTGCTGGAGGTCCCCGATCCGCTCCAGGCGGCCGAGTTCCTGGGCCTGCTGGTCACCGGGCCGGTCAACGCCCGATCCTGGTACGGCACGGTGCGCCTGGACCAGGAGGAGGTCGACCGCCTGGCCACGGCGGGCGTACGCGTCTTCCTGCGCGCGTACGGCCGAAAGGGGTAGCCGGCGCTCTGCTCGGCCGCGTGGTCACTCGGCGGACAGGGCGCGGACGAGCCGGGCGACCAGGGGACGCGCCTGCTCGAACGAGGCCTCACTGAGCGCGGGGGTGCCCACGATCGAGCGCATCACCCCCATGCCGAGCAGGAGCGCGCCGATCAGCTCGGCGCGCAGCGCGGCGTCCCGGCCGTCGAGGCGGTCGGCGAAGTCCCGCACGTAGCCCTCGCACAGCTGGGCGTGCAGCTGCTCGCGCACGGCGGGGTTTCCGGAGGAGCGCAGCATCGCCAGGAACGGATGCTCGCCGTGGAACTTCTCCCAGTCGCCGAAGACCACCTCGCGCAGCAGCGCGTCGGCGATGTGGGGGACCGGACGGTGCGGGTCGGCGGTCAGGCCGACGGGGATGTCGAGGCGCACCGCCTCGGCGTACAGCTTCCTCTTCGACCCGAAGTAGCGGGAGATCAGGGCCGGGTCGACGCCCGCGTCGGCGGCGATCTCGCGGATGCCGGTGCCGTCGAAGCCCTGCCGGGAGAACCGCAGCC
The DNA here is from genome assembly GCF_042429965.1 of Actinoallomurus acaciae. Classification (NCBI taxonomy): domain Bacteria; kingdom Bacillati; phylum Actinomycetota; class Actinomycetes; order Streptosporangiales; family Thermomonosporaceae; genus Actinoallomurus; species Actinoallomurus acaciae. The sequence goes on along the minus strand of NZ_JBHLZP010000370.1, from coordinate 3,851 downwards.
GCGCGGCGTCCAGGAGGGCGGCACGGGTGGCGGCGCGGTCGCGGCGGCGCGGGGCCGGTACTGGCTGCTCGGTCATGCGGTCAGCATAAGTCATCAAATGTTGACTTGAGCGCCGTATGCTTTCTAGCCTGCGTTGTCATCGGTCGATGACTTGGCTGGGAGGACAACGGATGCGGACTTATGTGATCACTGGCGGCACCGACGGGATGGGCCGGGGGCTGGCGCTGGGTCTCCTCGACCGGGGCGACCGCGTGATCGCCGTGGCCAGCGGCGCGCCGAAGGGACGGCGGCTGCTCGCCGAGGCCGAACGGATCGGGGCGGCGGACCGGGCGGTCTTCGTGCGCGCCGACCTCAGCACGCTGGCGGGGACCCGCGCGGCCCTGGAGGAGATCGCGACGGTGACCGGCTCCGTGGACGGGGTGGTCTTCGGAGCCCAGCGGTTTCGTCCCCGGCGCGAAGAGACCGAGGACGGGTTCGAGTTTACGTTCGCGCTGGCCTATCTGAGCCGGTACGTGCTCGGGCACGGGCTGGTCGCGGCCCTCGAACGGGCCGAGGCGCCGGTCATCGTGAACATCGCCGGCCCCGGCGGCCTGCCCGGCACCGTCCACTGGGAGGACCTGCAGCTGCACGAGGGGTACCGGGGCCGGCGGGCCGCCATGCAGTCCTCGCGGTGCAACGACCTGCTGGGCGTGGACTTCCCGCGCCGCCACCCCGGGGCGCGCACCCGCTACGTGCTCTACAACCCGGGGTTCGTACGGACGAGCATGGCCGACCCGCTGCCCCGGCACCAGCGCATCCTCACCAAGGCGCTGGCGAGCGTCTTCGCGCAGCCGGTGGACAAAGCGGTCCCGCCCATCGTCGGGCTGCTGGACCGGCCGCCCGCCGAACCGGTCACGGCGTTCATGCGCGGCAGGCCGCTGCCCCTGAAGGGCAGGGACTTCGATCCCGGCCGCGCCCGGCGCCTGGACGAGGTGACCTCGCGGCTGCTGCGGGAGACGGGAGCCTCCCCCGCACCACCGCGTTGAGCGCGCGCCCGGCCCCCCGCCGAGGATGGCGCGGCCGCCCCGTCCTCACATCGCCGGCGGGTCGGGTGTGTGCGGGATGTAACCGCGTGCGGCGTCCGGCGTCACATCCCCTTAACGGGCATTTCGTACGTTCGGCGCGCTGTCGGATGTGACGAGGGGGCCGATCGTTGACGGCGAGGGACCCGCGGGCCGCCACGAAGGTGCGAACGGTCTGCTCGTACTGCGGGGTCGGCTGCGGCATGGTGCTGGACGTCGCGACGGGCCCGGACGGCCGCCGTACGGTCCTCAAGGCCTCCGGCGACAAGGCCCATCCGGCCAACTTCGGGCGGCTGTGCACCAAGGGCGCCACGACCGCGGACATGCTGGCCGCGCCCGGCCGGCTCACCTCCGCGCTGGTACGGCCCGAGCGGGGCGCCGCGCCCGTGCCGGCCGCGGTGGACGCGGCGATCACCGCGACGGCCGGGCGGCTGCGGGAGATCATCGACCGGCACGGCCCGGACGCGGTCGCGCTGTACGTGTCGGGGCAGATGAGTCTAGAGGCGCAGTACCTGGCCAACAAGCTCGCCAAGGGGTTCATCGGCACCAACCAGATCGAGTCCAACTCGCGGCTGTGCATGGCCAGCGCGGCCACCGGCTACAAGCTGTCGCTGGGCGCCGACGGGCCGCCCGGCTCCTATCGGGACTTCGACGCGGCCGACGTCTTCCTCGTCATCGGCTCCAACATGGCCGACTGTCACCCGGTCTTGTTCCTGCGCCTGATGGAGCGGGTGAAGGCGGGCGCCAAGCTGATCGTCGTCGACCCGCGGCGTACCGCGACCGCCGACAAGGCCGACCTGTTCCTGCCGGTCAGGCCGGGGACGGACCTGGCGTTGCTGAACGGCCTGCTGCACCTGCTGGTCGAGGGCGGGCACACCGACGCCGCGTTCATCGCCGACCGCACCGAGGGCTGGGAGGCGATGCCGGAGTTCCTGGCCGACTACCCGCCCGCCGCCGTCGCCGAGATCACCGGCGTCCCCGAGGAGGACCTCCGCACCGCGGCCGAGTGGATCGGCGCCGCCGGCGAGTGGATGAGCTGCTGGACGATGGGGCTCAACCAGAGCACCCACGGCACCTGGAACACCAACGCCCTGATCAACCTGCACCTGGCCACCGGCGCCATCTGCCGGCCGGGCAGCGGCCCGTTCTCCCTGACCGGCCAGCCCAACGCCATGGGCGGCCGGGAGATGGGCTACATGGGGCCCGGCCTGCCCGGGCAGCGCTCGGTGCTGGTGGAGGAGGACCGCGCCTTCGCCGAACGGCTGTGGGGCCTGGCACCGGGCACCATCCGCCGGGACGGCGCCGGGCAGGGCACCGTGGAGATGTTCCGGCGCATGGCCGCCGGCGACATCAGGGCCTGCTGGATCATCTGCACCAACCCCGTCGCGTCGGTCGCCAACCGCAAGACCGTCATCGACGGGCTGGAGGCGGCCGCGTTCGTGGTGACTCAGGACGTCTTCGCCGACACCGAGACCAACGCCTACGCCGACGTGGTCCTGCCCGCCGCCCTGTGGGCCGAGACCGAGGGCGTGCTGGTCAACAGCGAACGCGACCTGACCCTCGCCCAGGCGGCCGCCGACCCGCCCGGGCAGGCGCTGCCGGACTGGCAGATCATCGCCCGGGTCGCCTGCGCGATGGGTCATCAGGACGCCTTCTCCTACTCCAGTGCCGAGGAGATCTTCGAGGAGATCAAACGCGCCTGGAACCCCGCGACCGGTTATGACCTGCGCGGCGTGACGTACGAGCGGCTGCGCGCCGGCCCCGTCCAGTGGCCCGCCCCGGACGCGGGCGGCCCGGACCGCAACCCGATCCGGTACCTGGACGGTGACGGGCCGGTGTTCCCGACCGCCGGCGGCCGGGCGGTGTTCTTCGCCCGCCCGCACCTGCCCGCCGCCGAGATGCCCGACGACGCCTTCCCGTTCGTGCTGAACACCGGACGGCTGCAGCACCAGTGGCACACCCTCACCAAGACCGGCAGGGTCGCCCGGCTCAACAAGCTCGACCCGGCCCCGTTCATCGAGGTGCATCCGCAGGACGCGCGGGAGCTGGGCGTCGGCGAGGGCGACCGGGTGGAGGTCGCCTCCCGGCGCGGCCGGGCCGTGCTGCCGGCGGTGGTGACCGAACGCGTGCGGCCCGGATGCTGCTTCGCGCCGTTCCACTGGAACGACCTGTTCGGGGAGTACCTGAGCATCAACGCCGTGACCAGCGACGCCGTCGACCCCCTGTCCCTCCAGCCCGGGTTCAAGGCGTGCGCGGTGTCGCTGGCCAAGGTCGCGGCGGCCTCCCCGGGCGATGACCGGGCCCCCGTCGCGGCCGGTCCCGCGTCGGTCTTCGGGCTGGGGGACGTGCCCCCGCCGGTCCTGACCGAACCGGAACGCCGCTACCTCGCCGGTTTCCTGGAGGGGCTGGAGTCCGGGGCGCCGGGCGTTCCGGTCCTGCCGCCCTCGGCGCCGTTCAGCCGGGAGCACGCCCTGTGGGTGAACGGCGTCCTGGCCGGCATGCGCTCCCGGGTCCCGCAGCCGGCGCGCGAGCCGCCGGCGGACGCCGGGCGTGAGGTGACGGTGCTGTGGGCGTCGCAGACCGGCAACGCCGAGGAGTTCGCCGCCACCACCGCCGAACGTCTCACCGCGGCCGGGCACCGGGTCACCCTCCTTCGCATGGACGACGCCGAGCCGCGCTCGCTGCCGGCCGCCGACCTGCTGCTGATCAGCAGCACGTTCGGCGACGGAGACGCGCCCGACAACGGCGCGGGTTTCTGGGCGGGCCTGACCGCCGCCGACCCGCCGCGCC
>NZ_JBHLZP010000369.1:0-8272 GCF_042429965.1 Actinoallomurus acaciae | reverse complement strand
CGCCGTACGGCGTCGCCGAGGTGATCGCCTCCGGCGGCGGCACGGCGAACCCGGCGCTGCTGGCCGACCTCGCGGCCGAACTGGACCGCCGGGCGGGCGCGTCGCTGCGGACGATCGACGAGCTCGGCATCCCCTCCGGAGCGAAGGAGGCCTACGCCTTCGCCGTGCTCGGCTGGCTCACCGCGCACGGCCTGCCGGGCACCGTCGCCTCATGCACCGGGGCGACCGGCCCGCGCGTACTCGGCTCGCTCGTGCCCGGAGCCGACGGCCGGCTGCCCACGCCGGAACCCACGACACCGCCCCGCCGACTGCACGTGGTCTAACCCGCGTGGAGACGCTGGAAGGCCTCCAGGCTCCGCTCGCAGAAGGTGATGTCGTCCTCCAGCCGCTCGCGGGTGAAGCGCTCGGGGGACTCCCGGCGCGCGCTCGTGCCCATCGCGGTCCAGAAGGCGTCGTCCCCCAGCTCCTCGGCGTCGTCGGTGAGGAACTTGATCGCTTCGATGGTCGCGTCGCGGGCGAGACCCCAGCCGTCGACGATCGACCGGTAGCGCTCCTCGCCGGTCGGGTTCTCGGCGAAGAAGAGACTCTCGCGCCGTGCCCGGCGCGCGTAGATGGCGGCGACCTGGACCCACTGCCCGGCGTCGACCAGCTCCGAGACGCCCGTGCCGAACCGCAGGTCGTAGCGCCGCGCCTCGGCTTCGTCCGCGTAGCGTACGAGCACCTCGATCGGCGGGCCGCCGGCGCCCTCATAGCGCAGCGTCCAGGCGTCCGTGCCCTCGGTGAGGGTCGTCTGGTCGATGGTCTCGCCGAGGGCCTCGTCTCCCTCGGCCTCGGCCTCGGCCTCCGCCGCCGTCAGGCCGATGTGGACGTGGGCCTCCACGAGGGTCCTCGCGTACCGCGCCGGTTCAGTCACGCTTATGCTTTCTCCTCCGGATAACCTTCCGCCTGCTCACGATAGGCGGTCCGCGCGGCGAGCAGGCGGTCGATGGCGAACCGCGACGGCTCCGCCTCGTACACCTCCCGGCCCTGCTCGGACCAGAACGCCCCGTCGGGCACGGCGTCCTCGCCGGGCGGGATGAACTTCACGACCTCCTCGACCGCCGCCCGCGCGATCGCGAGCGAACGGCGCGCCTCATGGGGATCGTCGTCGGGCAGGTCACCGGTGATGAGGTCGGCCACCCAGCGCCACTGGCCCGCGTCGAGCAGCTGCGACGGCTCCGGCCCGCCGAACGTCGGGTACCCCTCCGGAATGATCTCCTGCTCGGGCAGGCCGAACCAGAACACCCGCTCTTTTCCGCATCCCTCGCACGTGCCCGTGTAGCGGTTCGCCAGCTCGCCGTCGACGACGGCCACCGCGCTGTCCCAGGTGGTGTCCACCGAGCCGCATTCGTCACAGGGATGCAGGTCGAGGTACAGGTGCGCCTCGTCCCTGCTCCGCGCCACCGCGAACGTCATCGGATCAGGCCCCCATGCCACCGGCGGCGCCCGCGCCGTCGCCGGACAGACCGCCGCTGTACGGGCTCTGTTGCGGCCCGGCCAGCCAGTCGCGTGGCACGGGCTGCACCTCGGCCGGTATCGCCACCCCTTGGTTCGCCAGCTCATGGCGGACCTTGTCCGCGAGGCTGCCCCGCACCGCCGACTGCTCGAACACCCTCCGCAGGTTGATCCCGTGGTCGGCGGCGAGGCGCATGAGCGGCTCGGGCAGGGCCGTGAAGGCGTCGGCGAATCCGCCGTCCGTCCACGGCTCCCCCGTGGGCAGCTCGTCCTCATTGTGCACCGTGCCGTCCCGGGAGACCCGGTAGCGGTGGGCCGGGGCGTCACCCTCATGGACCTCGACGAAGACGTCGCCTCCGTTCAGCTTGGCCCGCATGATGGCCCCGGTGAGCGCCTCCGCGCCCTTGCCGTCCTCGACGCGGACCTCATCGAACTTCGGACCGCCGGGCGACCGGCGGGTCCTTCCGGCGGACGAGGCCATGTCCCAGGCCGGGCCTCGCGGGTCGCCCGCCTCCTGCGCCTCCCGGGTGGCGTTGAGCTCGTGGCCGGCGAAGGTCAGGTGCACTTCGCCGTCCGCGGTCCGGTGGATCTGCTTACGGCCCTGGGAGAAGGCCATGTGGAAGGTGCCCTTGGCGGGCCCGAGCCCGGCGTGGTTCGACTGGTTGAACTCGCTCGTCTCGTGGCGGTGCCCGCTGTTGTCGGTGATGGTCTGCGACGCCTGCGCGCCGTTGGCCCGCTTGTATCCGGACCCGGTGGTGGCGTCCACGACCTTGACGCTGCCGCTGAGCGGCACCATGTGACCGACGCTGACGGACCCGGACGTCGTGTGTTCCCACCGGTCGACCTGGCTGACCTCGGCGCCACCGACGTCTTCGATCTCCAGGTTGTGCAGGTCGAGGTGGACGTTGGTGGTCGCCGTCCGGTTTCCGAAGTCGACGTGGAACTCATAGCCCTGCTCACCGACCATCCGCCGGAAGTTCATCGGCGACGTCCGTGCGATCGCCGACCACTGGTGGGCGAGTTGCCGTTCGACCTCGCGCTCGGATCCCTTGCCGAGCAGCTCGACGAAGTTGTCCCGCATGACGTTGTACGCATGCTCCGCCTCTACCCAGTGCACGTAGTACCGGTCGCCGACCAGCGGTACCGGACGCGGGTCGGCCGGCCGCGCGGGCGGGTGCTCGGCGGAGGGCGCCGACGTGGCGTCGGGATGCCCGGCCTCGGCAGGGCTGGACTCCACCGGCCTGAGCCATCGCTCCGGGACCCACCGTGTGATGTACCCCTCCAGCTCGACCGTGACGGGTTCGGGGGCCTCCGGTTGCTTCTTCACCTTCGTCTGGCCGGGCGCGAGGGGCTGCTGGTCGGCGGTGATCGTGAACTTGACGGCTTGCTTGATCTTGGCCATGCCCTCTTTGCCGGGCGGTGTGTCGCTGGTGTCGTACGGGCTGTACCGGTTGAGCTTGATCCTGGTGTCACCCACGTTGCGGGATTCGGACCGGCTCCGCCCGGTCGCGACCGTACCGTCGGAGCCGCCGTCGGCCGAACCGTTGGAGACGTCGACGTCGCCGCCGAGCGAATGGTTGTGGGTCGTCGTGTGGGTCTCGCCATCCCAGGTGTACGGCTGCTCGATGTGGACCACGTGGTTGCTGTGGCCCACCTTCACCGGCCTCCCGGTGAACCCGCCCTGGACCCGGACACTGACCTGCTGGCTGGAAACCGTGCCCTCGGGGCCTTTGACCCGGGTGGGGAGGGTCCCGCTGGAGCCCCACGGGTCGAACATGTTGTCGATGAGCCCTTCCCACGTCCTGCCGTCGAAGCGGTCGGACAGGCGCTGGCCCAGAGTCGGATCCGTCGACAGAGCCTGAGGAGAACGTTGTGAGACGGCGTTCAGCACGCCGTCGAAGACGCTCATCTTCTGGCCGTCCGGCCCGTGGAACTCATATCCCGCGATCAGGCTCGTCCCCACGGTCCGATCGACCATCGCGGGCAACGCGGCCTCCTGCCCCGTCGCCACGAGTCGAAGCGCGCCGGCCAGGGCGCGCTCCAGGGTGCCTGCCGGCGCGCTCTGCCCGACGCCCATGACGGCGGTCACCCTGTCGGCGAACGCCTCCGCCGTGTGGTCCTGCGACAACGCGGGCAGCGGCTCGCCCGCGCGCCGGGCCTCGCCGAGACGGGCGAGATAGGGGTCGACCTGCCGGGCCACCACCTGTGGGTCCGACACGAGGTTGTCGTCCAGGAAACGCTGCATCACGTCGGCCATGGCCTCCGGCGACAGCGTCAGCTCACCCTGCTCCTGCAGCTCCAGAGCATCGCTCTCCGACAACGTGTAGATGCTCGGGGCGTCCACGGTCACGTGTTCGGTCCACCCCGCGTCCGGATCGCTGATCTCCACGCGGAAACGAACGTTCGTCCAGTTCGGCACCTTCGGGTCGATCTCGATCTTCAGCCGTTCCTTACCCGAGGTGAGGCTCTTCGCGTGGCTGGTCGCGGTGTTGCCCGTCTTCTTGACGTCGGTGCTGCCGCCGTCCGTGAGGTCGGCACCGTAGTGGGCGGTCCCGCCCCCCGAACCGGTGGCGTTCCACCCGTTCGTTCTCCCCGTCGTCCTCGTCGTGCCGACCGCGGAAAGGTTGATCTTTCCGCTGACCTCGGTGATCTCGTCGAGGGGCCTCGACTCTCCCACCGTCCCGGTCACCTTGATCGTGTACCGCTTCGGCTGCATGCCGTGCGGGTCGGTGTTGACCGAGGTCTCCAAGCCGCGGCCGAGCCACCTGGCGGCGTTCCCGGGAGAGCACAGGCTCGTCTCCTTCAAGATGATCGCGATGCTCCCCGGCGGCCGAACTCCCCTCTCGCGGAACTTCTGCTGCACCTGATCGATCATGTCGCCGGTGTCGATCTGACGCCAGATCGCCTCGGCGGCCACCTTGTGCGACGTCGGCGGGGCCGCATCCACCGGCGCGGGGGGAGCCGGGGGCGCCGACGCGTCGTCACGCGGCAGCCAGTCGACCGGTATCTCGAGCTTCACGTGCCCGGACTCGGACCACTCACCGACCACCTTGCCGTCGGGGTTACGGAGTGTGTGGACGACCTCGTGGGTCAGCCCCCCGACCAGGTTCGGGGTACCGCTCTCAACGATGTCGACGTCGTTGATCATGACCGACTCGGTCGCGCTCGTGCTCGACTCGTGGTTGCCACCGCCGGAGACGCCGAGCTTCTCTTCGTCACCGGAGTGATGCTCGGCGGGCTTGTGGTCACCGGACACCTCACCGCCGCCGGTCACCGCCGCGGCCCTGGTCACGGTCCGGCCGTTGCTCTTGGAGTCGATGCCCAGCCCGACGTGGTTCTTGGCGGTGCTCACACCCTCGGGATCCCAGGTGTTGAAATCCGGCTTGACGTGAGTGGTGAGCTCGTACTCCTCGGGCGCCCCGTGCGGCGTGACGTGCTTCAACACGGTCTTGATGCCGCTCGCCTTGAGCGCCTGGCCGTACTCGGTGCGAACGCGGTCGGCGAGTTCCTCCAGCTTGCGCTGGTTCACCACCTGCGTCATGAGCTGCGCCTCGTTCGGCTCCTTCTCCGACGGCCGCGGCAGCCCGACCTCGTCGGTCTCCTGCGGCACGAGGCCGTGTTTCTTGAACGTGGGCATTCCGTCGACCAGGCCCTCGTCGACCCCGGTGATCTCCGATGCCCATCCGGGGTTGCCGCGTATCTGCCCCGGGCCGTCGCCGGTCCAGACCGGCAAGGCGGGCCTACGGCCTGGGGGCGCGCCCGGCACGGGGTCGTCGCGCAGCACCCGCGAGCCGTCGGGACGCCGGGCCACCTCACCGTCCGGCGTCTTCACCTGCGCCTCCACGTCGCCGGGAAGCCCATAACGAAGGGCCTCAGACTCCTCGAACCGGGCTTTGGCGGAGACCTCGTGCGTGATCGGCCCGATGACGCAGTTGCCCTTGACCGAGTAGATGTGTGCCTTCACCACGATGGAGCCCTCGGGGAACGTCTCCGCCACGGTGTTCCCCACGTGGCGGGCCACGGTCACCGGGATGTTGGTCCGGCCGACGTTCGCCGTCTCGGTGTGGGTGACCCCGCGTGATCCATCCAGTTTCGGCCCGAAGCTCACCGGGAACTCGCCGTGCCCCGGCAGAACGTCGATCGCCTTCATGAACGGGAGGATCGGGACGCTGACGGACACGCTGGTGGAGACGTTGTACACGTCGGACCCGGTGATGCCGCCGAAGCCGACCTCGACGACCTCCTTCCAGTCCGACTTGCTGGCCGCCCACGGCACCGCCCGGTCGACGTTGATCTCCGCGGTGGTCCGCACGACCAGGCCGGTTCCCGGAATGGGGCGGAGCGGACCCTTGTGGAGCGGACTCGTGGTGTCGGCCATCGCGCTAAGATGGCTCTTGGTCTCGGCGGTCAGAATGTGGCTCAGATGCTCGCGGGACTCGCTGTCCAGTGAGACGCCCGCGGCCTCCAGCTGACTGACCACCTTGCCGCGCCACTCGTCGAGACCGTTCATCTCGATGACCTTGCCGCGCGGCAGGGTCGTCTGCGCGCGCTCGCCGGGGGGCAGTTGGAGGACCTGCTCGTTCCGCGGGGGTTCGAGGGTGTAGGAGTTCGACACCAGGGCGGTGGCGGTCGTCACGTCACCGTGCGCGCCGGTCGTCACATGCACGACCGGTGTCTCCCGGCCGTCGGGGTGGACGACCCAGACGTCGTACTCCGGCACGCCCACTACCGCGGTGACCTTTCCTCCGCGGATGTTCACCACGTCGCCGGGGCGGGCGTCGTCCAGGAAGCTTCCCGTCTCGGACCAGCCGTGACCCTTCGTGTACTCACCGCCGGGCCCGAACAGCTTCATGAAGCCCTTGAACGCATGCGCGTAGTGGTTCTCGATGGGCACCAACTGGGCCAGCTTGCCCAGGTCGTACTCGAAACCGTCGACGGTGCTGTGGTTGGCCGTGGCCGCGTTCCACTGACCACCCTCACGGAAGCCGCCGCTGATCGTCTCTTTGGGCCGCATCTCCGGGTAGGGGTTCTCGACCGGGTGGAGAAAACGCATCCGGACACGGAGTTGGGTGCCGTCCACGCCCACGGGGAGACAGGCGCCCTCCTTCGACAGCAAGGCCTCCTGTTGCGCGCGCAGCTCGTGCTCGTAGCCCTCGGGGCTCAGCTGATGGCCGACGCCCTCCCCGGTCAGCAACGTGTTGCTGACGTCGGTGAGCCGGCCTCTCAGGGGCAGGCGGCCCGTGATGATGGCGTCCGGCCCCACGATGTCCGGCGACAGTGCGTTGTCCAGCGCCTTTTCGTACTCCCGGAACGCCTCCTCGGCCCGGCGGGCGAGGAGCAGTCCCGCGTCGGCGGACACCTTCGCCTGCGCCTCCGAGGGCGGGTCGGCGGCCAGGTTCTCGAGGTGGGACTCCAGCGCCCGGTAGGCCGTTCGCGCCTCCTCGGCCTTCTCCCGTGCCGCTTGGTACTTGTCGGCGATGTGCTCGTTCCGCGCCGCCTCGCGCGCCTCCTCCTCGGCCTGGCTGCGGGCGACGCGGGCGCGCTCCGGTGCCCCGCGGTCCGTCTCCCCGTCCGCCTTGGCGGCCGCCGCGTTCTGCGTCTCGACGTTCTGGTGCGCCTGGTGCGCCTGCATCTCGTGCACGCCGGCCCACTCCACGAGGGCCATGGTGTCGTCGCTCAGCGCCTCGGCCATCGCGTGCACGCGACCCGTCAGCTCCGACAGCGGGGTCGGCTGCGCGTAGCCGGGGATGAACCCGTCCGACCCGTGGACCCAGGGCGGCTCTGGCGGCGTCTGGCCAGCCGTCCCCAGATCGTGCGCCACCTGATCGATCTCGCCCGCGATGCGCGTCCGCTCGGCGGGGTCCGTCGCCTCCCGCCACTGGCGCGCCAGGTAGCGGTGGTCGTCGATGAGCCGGCGGACGTGCGCGTCGTTGCGTACGGCCTCGCGCACGTGGGAGGCCACCCGGCGGACCACGCCCTGGCCGGACCGGGCCGTCTCCGCCGAGGCCCGCTGTGTCGCCTCGCTGACGGCGTGTCGCAGCTGCGTCGGCAGCACCTCGCCCGCCTCGGCGACCTCTCCCGTCGGCAGACCCGCCGCCACCGCCGCCTCGCGCGTCATCGCCCACTGCGCGATCGCGAGTTCGGCCGGCTCGCCGCTCTTGCCCGGGTGGAACTCCGAGACGGTACCCGGCATCTTCCCGACCTGGGGCCTGATGTCGACCTTGACGTCCACGGTGCCCCAGTGCTCGGTCTCCACGTGGAGGGTCGTACCGTCCGGCGACCAGTGCCAGCCGGTCACCCCGCGGCCGAAGTCCGACGGTCGCAGCTGGTCCAGCGCCGAGTGCACCTCGTCCATGCTCAGGTACTCCGTGTGCGCCGGCCGGGCGATCCCGGTGCCGCCGTGGTGCGCGTGCGTGCCGCCCTGGTCGGGGGTGAGCTGGGACGGGTCCGCGGCGAGGTTCTTCGCCCGCTCGACGATGTCCTGCGCGTCGCCGTCCCGCAGGCGGGGCCGGAGTGTCCTGTCCGGGGGTGTCGGGCCGTCCTGTTCGAGCGGGCCCTGGCCGGCGTTCTTGTCTCCCAGGCGGACCTCGCGACGCAGGGCGGTGGTGACGGCTGCGTGCTCGGGCGAGTGCTCGGTCAGCCGGTTGAGGGCGTCCAGCGCGCCTTCCGTCGGCGCCTGGTGGGCGGCCCGGGCGATCTCGGCGCCGAGCCACACCGCCGCCTCGCCCCGCAGGCGTTCCATCGCGGCGCCGTCGGCGGCGCGTGCCGCCAGCCGGTG
>NZ_JBHLZP010000368.1:0-8319 GCF_042429965.1 Actinoallomurus acaciae | reverse complement strand
GCCGCCGCGCGGGCGGAGCAGCAGGGCGCGCGGCGCGCCGACCGAGACGATCGCGACCATGGTGTCCTCGCGACGGCCGCGCCCGATGCGGTCGCCGTGCCACGCGACGCTGTCGGCGCCGTCGCGGTAGAGGCAGAGCCCGGCGGTGCGGAACGGCTCGCCCAGCTCACGGGCGTAGTGCGCGCTCAGCGCGTCTCGCGCCTCGCACAGGATCGACTCGGGCAGCTCCTCGTCCTCGCCGTAGAACTTCAGCAGACGCGGGACGTCCACGACGCGGTCGTACATGTGCCGCCGCTCGGCACGCCACGGCACGGAGCCGACGAGGCGGTCGAACAGGACGCCGGAGCCGGTCACCCAGCCGGGCCGTACGTCGATCCACGCTCCACGGTCGAGCACCGTGCGCCGCACCGACGAGCCGAGCGCGCCGAGCTCGATCTCGTCGCCGCAGTCCAGCAGCGAACCCTGGAGCGCCGTCATGACCACAGTCTACGCGACAGATTCAAACACATGTTCGATCATGATCCGCCGCCATCGACTTCATGACGCTCCTCTTGGCCCGATGATCGCCCGGTCCCCGATCGTCAACGTTCGAAGATCATTTCGGGGTAACGGTTGGAGGGTCTGTCCAGGAGCCGCTGGTGGTGATGGTCGAGTTGCCAGGTGAAGAACGCGAGGAGGTACGTCCGTTCGATGGCGACGGCGCGTTGCGGGTCGAGCGTGCCGAACAGCTGCTGCCGCGTGTTCGGTGGAGTGTTGAGCTCGGGGGCGAAGATCTCGAAGTCGGTGAAGGACAGGTGGCCGGAATCGCGAAGCCTCAACCAGCGGCCCCAACCGGTCAGGCGGGGCCAAAGGGTGGTCAGATTCTCCTCGGTCAGGGGGTGACCCGCCGCGGAGTTGCCGCTGATGACCATGAACGGGGAGTGCAATCCGGCGGCGGCGACGCGGTCGCTGACGCCTCCGTCCAGTTCTGCTCCCGCGGTGATGCGACGGTCTTGCAGCATGGTCTCGGCGGTGGCCTCGGCGCCGTGGGAGTGGCCGAACATCCCCGTGCGGGCCAGGTCGAGGGTGTTGCGGAAGGCGGGCAGGCGCTGGTGGTCGGCATCGGGATTGGCACCGGTGTTCAGCCGGGTGAGCTGATCGAGCACGAACCTGACGTCAGCGGTGCGCACGAGGGTCTCCTCGTCGGCGCTGCCGGGTGGGATGTTCTGGGCGACTTCGACCCTTCCCCCGGGGAACTCCACCTGCCCGGAATCATGGGTGTGATCGATGCCCGCGACGAGGAATCCATGACTGGCCAGATCCTCGGCAACGCTGGTCAGTGAGGAGCGATCCATCCCATCGCCCGGGGAGAGCAGGATGACCGGCCGGCCGGCCTTGGCCGAGCGCGCGACCGGGGCGTCTTGGTAGGAGTGCGTCCGCAGCCCGTGAAAGGTCCCGGTCGGCACTGACGTGGCCAGCGCTTGCGCCGTCTGGGCGTCCAACAGCCGCCCGGCCAGAGCGGGAATGTAGCGGGCGCGCGGAAATCCCGCGGAACGTGCAGCCGGATACCACAACTGCACCATCAATTCGCGAAGCGGATGCGAGGGAACCCACGGATCATGACGGGTGCCATCCACCAGATGGAGCGAGACCGTACCCACCTGGTGCCGGCCCGTCGGGCCCGGCAGCGACACCACCGAACCGGCTGCCACGGCCCGGACCGACGTGGGAGCCGAGACGGTGGCCGAGACCGGTTGGGATCGCGGAAGCAACGCGGCCACCAGGGCCAAGACCGCCACAGCCACCCGAACAGCGGCATGGCGGTACGGGCCGGGATCCGGGAGATGGGTCATCTGGCAACATTCCTGCACGCCGCCCAGTGGACCCGTCCCATATTCGGGTCGAGGAGCTGGGAGAGGTGCGTGGGGCGGTCGACCGTGTGCGACAGTCCTTCGACCGTCCCCAGGTCTCCCGGTGGGTAAAGCGTATAGTTCGGCACCCTCTGGCCCGCGGTGAACGTCTCGACCGGCTTGACGCCCGGCCGGCCCTTCTCGATGCGGAGTCCCTTCCAGTCGGTGAGGACCCTCCCGTGCTTGGAGTAGAAGCAGATCGCCGTACCGTGCGGCACCGTGGTGTATCCGTTCTTGGGGGTGAAATTGGCATGGCCGGCGAACACGTGCTGGCCGTCGGGACGCGGGTGAACGCACAGGAAAAGGCCCAGCGGATCCATCCCGTGGAACGGATTGCTCACATACGCGTACGGGTTGGGAGAGTCGGCGATGCCGAGAGGGTCGGCGCTCTGATATCGGGCGGTGGCCGGGTCGTAGTAACGAAAGTAGTTGTAGTCGAGCCCGGTCTCGGGGTCGTGGTGATGGTTGGGGAACCTCAACGGGCAGACCTCGTCGGTCTCCCCCGCGACCGTGGGGGCGCCCCACAGCGATGAGCCCCGGCGCCAGACGACTTCGCCGCGCGGGTCGACCATCTCGGTCGGCGTTCCGACCAGGTCGGTGACGATCGCGTAGAACGCGTGATCGGTCCGTTCCGGTGACGCGCCTCGCCCCTGCTCGTGGTCGACCTGGGTCATCGGCCGGAAGGTGCCGGGCTCGTACTCCCACGTCGTCGTCCGGCTTCCGGTGCCGGTCTCCCCCGGGACGGTGCGGGTCCGTTCGGCGAGGACCACGTCGTCCCAGGCGAAGTCGGTCTGCTCCACGACGTGCCCGCTGCCGGGCGCCAGTCGTTGCTTGGCGATCCGGCGGCCGAGCGGATCGTACCGGTAACGCCATCGCTCTCCGCCGGGCGTGATGACCGCCGTGAGCCGGTCGTCGGCGTCCCAGGCGTAGCGCCACTCGACGAGGCGGCCGGAGAGGCTCCGCTCGCGGCGGCGTACGACGCGTCCCTGCGCGTCATGTTCGAAGGTGACTCTTCCGGCGCGGCGGATCATCGCATCAGCGTACTCGCGCGGGCCGAGAGGGGCCCGAGCCGTCTCGTCGCGCCCCGGCCACCGCGCCTCGGTCAGGTTTCCGGCCGCGTCGTAGACGTAGCGTTCGTCGCGCTCCCGCGCGTGGACCGCGGTGACGCGCCCGGCGGGATCCAGGTCGAACCTCCGCCGCCCGGAAAGGCTGTCATCCACGGCCGTCAGGTGCCCGTCGGTCCGGTAGGTGTAGGTACGGTGCCACACCGGATCACCGGCCGTTCCCGCCCGCCGTTCGCCGGTCGGCGGGGGTCTCCACAGGGTCTGCGACCGGAGCCGGTGGGCGGCGTCCCAGCCGCAGGTCAGCGTCATGCCGCCGGCGATCGTCCGCGCCGTCTCCCGTCCGCTGTCGTCGTGGCCGAACCTCAGGACCTGCCCCGCGGTCTCCAGGCTCACGAGCCGACCGCCCGGGCCGTACCGCCAGTGGGTCTCGACGCCGGAGGGGGTCCTGCGCCAGATCCGTCGCCCGAGCGGGTCGAAGCGCTGGTGAACCGCTTGGCCGTTGCATTCCTCGACGACGACCTGGCCCAACGCGTCACGGTCCAGGCGCAGGTCCGCGTCGGCGTTACGGGCGCGGACCAGGCGGCCGGCCGGATCGTGGTCGAAGGTCGTCACCTCGCCGTCGCCGTCGACCTGCCGGACGATGTCGCCCATCGCGTCGCGGGTGTAACGCACGATCTGACCGGCGCCGTTGGTCCGCGCGATGAGCCGGCCGGCCGCGTCGTAGGCGTACCGGAGCTCGCGGCCGTCGAAGTCGGTCTCCGCCACCAGGTTCCCGGCCGCGTCGTACTCATAGCGCCAGACGAGCCCCCGGGCGTCGGTCACCGACGTGAGCCGCAGTTCGGTGTCATGGCCGAACTCCAGACGTGCGCCGTCGGGGCCGACGCGTGCCGAGACCAGCTCGAAGCCGGTGTACTCGGTGCGCGTCACGTGCCCCGCGGCATCGGTGTACGCGGTGACGTTCCCCTCGGCGTCGTAGGTCCACCGTTCGGTCCCCCCGCCGGGCAGGGACCGCCATTCCAGGTTCCCCTCGTCGGTCCAGCCGAGCCGGACCGTCTCCCCCGCGGGCCAGGTGATCTCCGTCGGCCGGCCGAACTCGTCATGGGCCCACCGGGTGATCGCTCCGGCCGGATCGGTCACCTTCACCGGCAGACCGGTGTCATCGGTCACCACCTCGGTCCTCCGGCCCAGGGCATCGGTGATGGAGGTGAGGCGGCCTCGTTCGTCGTAGGTGTACCGCGTGACGGCACCGAGCGCGTTCGTGCAGGCGAGGAGGTTGCCCCGATCGTCGTGCTCCTGCCGCCAGACCGACCCGTCCGCCTCGGTGATCACAGTGGGCAGGTCGAGCGCGTCGTACGCGACGGTGGCGCGGCGCCCGTCCGCACGGACGATCTCGCTCAGGTTCCCCTGGTCGTCGTAGCGATACCGCTCGGTCCGCCCCAATGGATCGACCACGGCGAGCAACCGGTCGCGGCGATCCCACTCCGCCACCGTGACGTTCCCCGCCGGATCGGTGACGGCGACCACCTGGCCGCGATCGTTCATCCGGAACGTCGTCGCCTGCCCGAGCGAGTTCGTCATCACCGTCCGGCGTCCGTCCGCGAGATAGGCGAAGGTCGCGCTCAGGTGCCCGCCCGGCCCCTCGGTCGCGACGCAGCGGCCCTCGTCGTCGTAGTGGTAGCGGTACCAGCAGCCGACTCTGTCGTCCCAGCCGGTCAACCGCCCCTCACCGTCATAGCGGAACCGGTGTGGCTCGCCGGAGGAATCGACCACCTCGGCCAGGTCGCCGTCGTCGTTGTACCCGTACCTCACGACGACCCGGCCGGACCGGTCCTCGTCGTCGCCGAGAAGCCGCAGCGCGCGGACTCGCCCATCCTCGTAGTCCACCGCCACCCGGTAACCGCTCGAACCGCGGATCCGGGCCACCGAATGATCGCCCCGGCGGTCGAAGTCCAGGCGGTTGCCGTTACGGTCCGTGATCGATGTCAGCGGCAGGACGCGCGCACCGGCCGCGTCGTCGCTGCGCGCGTTCCCGCCCGCGAAACGCATGACGTGGCCCAGCGCCGGATCGGTGACCGTGAAGCCGTCATCGACGCGCTCCAGGGGCAACCGGGGGCCCTCCTCGGGCATGACCGGCGCGGGCGGGGAGGAAGAGGGGGAAAGGGAATAGGACAGCAGCATCCCGTCGCCTGAAGCATAGATCGCCGTGTCGCCCTCGATCACCAGACGCCGATCCAGACTCGACGCCCACGACCTTCCGTACGAAATCCCCGCTCGATACGACGAAATGTGACTGCGAGACACCACGAGTGGCAGGAGTCCAGGCAGTTCCACGTCGGTCTGCGTAAGGACCACCTCTCCGGATGCCACATCGACCGGATCGACCCGGGTGAACCGGCGCTTGAGGGGGATCGCGAAAGAACGCAGTCGTTTGAACAGGTAGGAGAACGCCAATGTTCCCCCACCGGTGCCGGCCACGAGTTCCAGTTGATCAACCCAGTTTCGCGTGGCCACCGGCCCGCTTCGGAAAAGGCCACGGAGCCCGCCGAACAGCCCCAGCAACGGCTCCGCCGCCCGCCCGGCTTTCGTGCCGAATCCCAAAACCGCTCCATTCGTGATCGCGAAGATCACCGCATCGTAGCGGCCCCTCCGAGATCCCCCGATGGGACGCCGGATATCCGTACGTTATTCCATCGGAATACCGGCATTCGACATGGATATTGCAGGCGCGAACGTGAATCTCTCATGCAAGGGCTTCGGCGGTGGAAGTCCTGTAGCGTCGCCCCGCTGTGACGGGCCGCTGCGGTGGGCGACGAGGGAAAAGCATCCGAGGCCCCTGGCCGTGACGGATGGATTGTGATCGATGCGTTCAATTGATCATTGGTCGTGTGCTTCCCGGCGGCGCACTGCGGCGAGGAGCATGCCCGTGGCCGCCGCGGCCGTGGTGATCAGGAAGGCCACGCGGAACCGCGCGTCGTCCGGTGACGGGCCGAGGGCGAGTGTCAGCACGGCGACCGTGAGCGCGCCGGCGAGGTACTGGGACGTCGTCAGCAGCGCGCCCGCCGTGCCCTGGTGCTCCGACGGCACGTCCTGGGTGCCGATGATGAACATTCCGGTGTAGATGGCTCCGTGCCCGAAACCGCTGATCAGGAGGCCGGGCAGCAGGTCCGCGGCGTACGAGGAGCCGCCCAGGCTCAGCGACAGCCACAGCAGGCCGGCGGTGGCGATGGCGAACCCGCCGACGAGGACGCCGTCCGGGCCGATCCGCCGTACGGCACGGCCCGCGGCGGTGTTGCCGACGGTCACCATCGCGGCCATCGGCAGGAACGCGGCCCCCGCCTCGAACGGCGAGTAGCCCTTCGTCGTCTGCAGCAGCAGGGTGAGCAGGTAGAACTCCGAACCGACGCTGGCCATGTACAGCGCGGTCGCCGCCGCGCCGGACCGCAGCGAGCGCGTGCGCCGCAGGACGTGCTCGATCAGGACGTTGGGCGAGGTGCGCTCGTTGCGGACGAACATCGCGAACAGCGCGGCCGCCAGGCCGAGGCAGACGAGCGTCGGCGCGGAGTCCCAGCCGCGGTCGGGGCCGAGGCTGAGGCCGATGACGAGCGTGAGCACGGTGCCCGTACCGACCACCGAGGCGAGCATCGGAATGCGGCCGGTCGGCAGATGGCCCCGGCCGGTTCCGATCCAGACGGCGGCGCCGAGCGCGCACAGGAGCGTGAGGGGCACGTTGACGAGGAAGGTGAGCCGCCACGACGCCGTGGTCAGCAGACCGCCGAGCACGGCCCCGGCGGCCAGGCCGGACGCCCCGACCGAACCCCAGACCACCAGCGCCCGGCTGCGCTGCGGACCCGCGGGGAACGTCGTGCCGATGAGTCCGAGGACCGCGGGTTGCAGCAGTGCCGCGCCGAGCCCCTGCACGCCGCGCGCGGCCAGCAGCACCGCGCCGTCCTCGGCCGCGCCCCCGATCGCGCTGGCGATGCCGAAGGTGATGATCGCGCCGATGAAGAGCCGGGCCGGGCCGACGCGGTCGGTCAGCCGGCCACCGACGACGAGGAACCCGGCGAACAGCACCGCGTAGGCGCTGACCACCCACTGCGCGAGCGCCGAGTCGAGCCCGAGGTCGGCGGCGATGCTCGGCAGGGCGATGTAGATGATCGAGTAGTCGAGGGCGATGAGGAACTGCGCCACCGACAGGACGGTCAGGGTCGCGGGCCGGCGTACGATCACGGGCGCCGCCGGCGCGGTCGCAACGCTCACGGCGCCACCTTCGTCGGCGCCGCGAGCGAAATGCCGCCGTGCCCATCGGTTCGCTTCGTCACAAGGTCTCCGTCTTCGGGGGAGGCATGGCTGCCGCCGAGGGTACGGGGGGCCGGGCATCGACCGCTGATCGGGAATGCCCGACGGCACTGGTCCGGCGACGGCGGCGCCCTCCTCTTCGCTCACGCGGGGTGGAGCACCATGCTCGAACGTTCACACTAGTGTGAGGGCAAGGCGTCCACCGGGAGGCAGGGTGAGGATCGGTCGGCTGGCCGAACGCACGGGGGTCCCGCCACGCCTGCTGCGGTACTACGAGGAGCAGGGCCTCCTGGTGCCCGAGCGGCTGCCGAACGGCTACCGCGACTACGGCGAACCCCTGGTCGGCCGGGTGGCGCAGATCCGCGGGCTGCTCGACGCCGGGCTGACGACGAGCATCATCCGCCAGATCCTCCCATGCCTGGACGACCCGTGCACGATCCACGTACGCGATGCGGACCCGGACCTCATCGCCGCCCTCGAGCACCAGCGCGAGCAGATGGACGCCAAGATCGCCTGCCTGACGAGGAACCGCGACGCGATCAGCGCCTACCTCGACGCCGTACGCCGGCGCCGCTCACGAGACGACGAGGGTCCATAGCCGGGACGACGCGCCCGAGACACGGATGTCGAGCCGGTGCCGCCCCGGCGCGAGCCCCGGATCGATCAGCACCCACCAGCCGTCGTCGACGACCCGCTCGCCGCTCTCGAACTCCACCGGGTTGCCGGGCACGGCTGAGGCGATCACGTAGGGCCCACTGTTCGTGACCCGGATCGGGGTCAGCGACCGGCCGTCCAGCGTGACGTCCATCCGGGCCGCCGGGGGCGTCGGACGGGGGCCGTCCGCCGGCGCGGAGTAGTTCGCCACCGGCGCCAGGATGGGCCGGTTCGCGGGCACCGCGCAGGTGCGCTCCGTCTCTCCCCGGGGCGCGCCGCCGCCCAGCAGCCAGATCGCGGGTGGCTGGTTCAGGCCGCAGAGCCGCGGGTCGAAGTAGCGCGAGGCGGAGATCGACGCGGCGCGGAGCCACCACTGCCGCACGGCGGACGCCGGATCGACGCCCGCGGTCGGCCGG
>NZ_JBHLZP010000367.1:0-8339 GCF_042429965.1 Actinoallomurus acaciae | reverse complement strand
GGTCGACGTCGTCGCCGGACGCCTCCGGCTCACGCCCGAGGCGATGCCGCTCGACGAGGGGGCGGCGGCGCTGAGCCGCGTGGTCACCGGCCGGGCCGGCGGCCGCAAACTCGTCCTGCTGCCCTGACCCGCCCCCCCACCGGCCCCGCGGGTATCGTCCGCCCCGGCGGAACCGTGCGACGCGGGGCGAGAGCCGCACCCCCGCGGCTCTCGCCCCGCGCCGGCTCCGTCGGGATCGGCTCGTTTCGGCGAAGGTGGGCCTGGGACGCAGAGACGGGCCTGTGCCCTCCGTGGCCGTAGAGGCGTTTCGCCATGGTCCTGACCCGCGAGGGGGCGGCGGACACCCTATGTAGCGGATCGGCCACAACCGGCACAGGGTGGCCCGCTCGCCGCCGTCATGCCTGGTAGGGGATCTCGGCGAACAACGTCGTCCCCTCGCCGGGCCGGCTGATGATCTGCAAGCGCCCGCCGAGGGTGTGGACGCGGTCGGCGAGACCGGTCAGCCCGGACCCGTGGTCCGGATCCGCGCCGCCGGCGCCGTTGTCGCGGACGGACAGCCGGACCAGGTCCTCCTCCACGGTCAGATCGACCCGGATCGCCGTCGCGTTCGCGTGCTTGGCCGCGTTGGTCAGCGCCTCGGAGACGACGTAGTAGATGCTCACCTCGACACGTTCGGGCAGCCGGGTCGTGCCGCCCATGGTGAGCTCGACCGGGACGGACGAGCGGCCGGCGAGCGCGGTCAGCGCGGCCTTCAGGCCGCCCTTGGCCAGGATCGCCGGGTGCAGGCCGCGGGAGATCTCCTGGAGTTCCGCGAGCGCGTCCTCCACGCCGTGCGCCGTCGCCGAGAGCCGGTGTCGGGTCTCGTCCAGCTCCGGCGGCAGGGCGACCTCGATGCCCCGGATGTCGAGAGCGATCGTGACCAGGTGCTGCTGCGTACCGTCGTGCAGATCGCGCTCGATGCGGCGGCGGGTCTCGTCCGCGGCGGCGACGACCCGGGCGCGCGAGGCGATCAGGTCGGCGTGGCTCTGGGCGTTCGCGATGGCGGCGGAGGCCAGTTCGGTGAAGTCGTGCATCCGCCGTTCGGTGTCGGGCGGCAGCGGCTCCTCCGTGCTCGCGGAGGCGATCGCGATGCCCCACAGGAAGTTCCCGACCATGATCGGACAGCCGACGGAGGAGACCACCCCGCGATCGCGCAGCCGCTTGGACAGCACCCCGTCGCCGGTGTAGGCGTTCACGCGCGCCGGCGAGCGCGTGCGGTGGACCAGTTCGGTGACGGTTCCGGGTTCCAGCACCCAGTGCGAGCCGTGCTCCACGATTCCCTGGTAGTTCCAGCTTCCGGCGGTGACCACCGCCGTGTCGTCCGGGCGGTAGCGAACGATCACGGTGTGCTCCACCCCCAGGTTCAGGCCCATCTCGCGGGCGACGGCGTCGAAGACCTCCGTCGGCGGGGCGCCGCGCGCCACCAGCGTGGCCAGATGCCGCAGCGAGGTCTGCTCGTCGACGATCCGCTGGAGCTGGTCTCGGCTGACGCGGAGCGCGTCCGCCACGCGCTCGCGCTCGTGCGCGGCCTCCAGCAGCAACTCCAGGGAGGGCACCGCGCGGTCGCGCAGCCGCCGGAGCGTGGACCTGGTCAGGTCGGCGGGGACGACGAGGGTGGCGAGCGTCCCGTCGCCGCGGAGCGGGAACGTCACATGCCCCTCCCGGGGGCGTACGGGGCCGGGCTCGATCGAGGCCGACGACAGGCCGAGCGTGCGGGCCAGTCCCCGGGCCGCCGCGGGCATCGCGGTCCGCAGGTCGGGGGTGCGCAGCAGCAGCCGGGCCAGCGTGGCGGACAGGTCGGCGTCGACCCGCGCGTCCACCTCGCCCGCCAGCAGCCGCGTCAGGCCGCAGACCGAGCAGGCCAGCACCGCCACGATCGCGTAGGCCGCGAAGTTGGCGAGGAGCACGATCCACGTGTCGTACGGGTTCGGTGTGGCCACGGTGACGTATGCGCCGAAGGCGACGGCACTGGCCGCCGCCGCCACCAGACCCAGCCCCAGTCCCCAGATCGCGGAGATCAGCACCACGCCGAACAGGTAGACCACGTCCAGCGACAGGACCGTCGTGACCTTGCTGAGCAGGGCGACGAGCAGAGTCTGCGCCAGGACGCACACCACCAGCACGAGAACGCCGAGCGGCACCGATGGGCGCGTCCGGCGTCGCAGAAGCACGAACAGGCTCCAGCGCATACCACATGTTATCGGTCAGACAAAACTCTCGATTTTGACGGCCGAATCTTCGGGGCAGGTCGTCCTGCCAGAGAAAACAATCTCTGTCGGTATTATCCAGAATCCGGGGACCTATTGACGGCCGCCCAAATTTGGATCCAAAATTGCGGCTTCGCGCACCCCCTCGTGAGGAGAGGCCGTGACCTTTTCGTTCCTCAGCCACCTGGAGTGCTCACGGACGGGCGAGCGCTACGACGCCGGCGTCCTTCAGGGCACCTCCGCCGCCGGGGCGCCGTTGCTCGCCCGGTACGACCTCGGCCGCGTACGGGACGCGGTGACCCCGGACGACATCGCGCGCCGGGAGCCGACCCTCTGGCGGTACCACGAGGTCCTGCCCGTACGGGACCCCGAGCGCGTCGTCAGCCTCGGCGAGGGGATGACGCCCCTGCTGCCCCTGCCCGCGTACGCCCGCCGCGCCGGGCTGAACCGCCTCCTGATGAAGGACGAGGGCCTGATCCCCACCGGAACCTTCAAGGCGCGCGGCGCGGCGGTCGGGGTCTCCCGCGCCGCCGAGCTGGGCGCCAGGGGCGTCGCGATGCCGACGAACGGCAACGCCGGCGCGGCCTGGGCGCTGTACGCCGCGCGGGCGGGCCTGGGGAGCCTCATCGCGATGCCGGACGACGCGCCGCCGATCACCATGGCCGAGTGCCGGGTCGCCGGGGCCGAGCTGTACCGCGTCGACGGCCTCATCGGCGACGCCGGACGGCTCGTCGGCGCCGCGGTGGGGGAGCGGGACGGCTACCAGGAGGTCTCCACCCTCAAGGAGCCGTACCGGCTAGAGGGCAAGAAGACCATGGGCTATGAGATCGCCGAGCAGCTCGGCTGGCGGATGCCCGACGTCATCCTGTACCCGACCGGCGGCGGCGTCGGCATCATCGGCATCCACAAGGCGCTGCTGGAGCTCAAGGAGCTCGGCTGGGTCACCGGCGACCTGCCACGCCTGGTGGCGGTGCAGGCCACCGGCTGCGCGCCGATCGTCGAGGCGTACGAGAACGGGGCGGAGGAGAGCACGCCGTTCCCTGGCGCGCGCACGGTCGCCTTCGGCATCACGGTGCCCAAGGCCCTCGGTGACTTCCTCGTCCTGCGGGCGGTCCGCGAGACCGGCGGCACCGCGGTCGCGGTCACCGACGAGGAGCTCCTCGCCGCCCAGACCGAGCTCGCCGAGCTGGAGGGCGCCTTCATCTGCCCCGAGGGCGCGGCCTGCTTCGCCGCGCTGGGGACGCTGCGCGACGGCGGCCACCTCGACGCCGACGACGAGGTGGTCGTGCTCAACACCGGCGCGGGCGTGAAGTACCCCGAGACCGTACGTGTCGACGTGCCACTGCTGGCCAAAGACGGCCGCATCCCCGCCCGTGGCTGAGGGGATTGGATCCGACTCCGACACCTACGCGGTCTACCGCAACATCGTCGACCAGCTCCTGCGCCGGGACCCCAGAACGCAGGCACTCGTGCCGTGGATCGCCACGTCCTGGCGGTTCGCGATCCGGCGCGGCGTGCGGTTCAGCGACGGCAGCCCATTCACCGCGGCGTTCAGCGTCAACCGGATCCTGGACAAGAGGTTCGCCGGCCGGCAGTTCGCCAGCTTCTCGATGATCGGCGAGGCCACCGCCGACGAGGGCGACCTGGTCATCCACACCACGGAGCCCGCGCCGACGCTGCCGACCTACCTGACCACGCTGTCGTGCCCGAGCGCTACGTCCGGCGGTTCGCCGCCAAGCCGGTCGGCTCCGGCGCGTACACGCTCGTCGCGGCGACGGCCGGATCCCAGGTCGAGCCGAAGGCCAACCCGCTATGGTGGCACGGGCGGCCCGGCGATCGGCACTACGCCGCGCCCTGGGCGCGGCACCGCCTCGTGCCGATGCGCCCGGCCTGGGGGACCGGTGACCGAAGCATCTTCGGAGCTGAACAGCCTGGTCCGCGGCCGTGCTCGAACGTTTGCTGCTGCCCGGCGAACGCGTGACGGCACGCCCGTTCGCCGAGCGGCTCGGCATCTCGCCGACCTCGGTCAAGGCGGCGCTCGCCATCCTCGAACGCGAGGGGTTCCTCGTCGCGCGCAAGCACTCGGGCTACTTCGTCGCCGAGATGACCGCCGCGGACATGCGCGACATCTACCGGCTGCGGGCGGCGATCGACGCCGTCGCCGCCCGCCACATCGCGCGGACCCGGCTCGCCGGCCTGCTCGACCGGCTCGGTGAGCTGATCGAGGGCCGGCGGGCCGCGCTGGAGGCCGGCGACGTCGAGACCTACGCCGAACTGGACCGTGAGTTCCACGCGCTCATCTGGCACGGCTCGGCCAACCGGCGCCTGACCGCCATCGCCGACCTGCTGACCGCCCGGCTGCGGCTCGGGCACAACCTCACCACCGCCGTCCCCGGACGTCCGCGGGCGAGCCTGGACGAGCACGTGGAGATCGTGGACGCGCTCCTGTCCGGCGACACCGCCGCCGCCGAACAGGCGGCCCGCCGGAACGTCGGTCAGGTCATCCGCGCGCTGGAGAAGGTGCTGCCCGAGCGCCTGCCCTGAGGGGCCGGCTCACCAGGCGAACGCCTCCGGAGCGGGGCCGGGGCCGGGGAAGATCGCGTCGACGCCGTCGAGGAACTCCCGTGGCAGCTCCAGCGCCACCGCCCGCAGCGCCGAGTCGAGGTGCTCCTGCGTGCGGGGGCCGATGATCGGCCCGGTCACGCCGGGCCGGGTGAGCAGCCACGCGAGCGTGGCCTCGCCGGGCCGTACGCCGTGCTTGTCGCACAGGTCCTCGTACGCCTGGATTCGTGCCCGCTGGTCGGGGTCGGCCAGGATCGCCGCCGCGCGCCCGGACGCCGAGCGCCGGCCCTCCTCCTGCTTGCGCAGGACACCGCCGAGCAGGCCGCTCTGCAGCGGGGACCAGGGGATCACTCCGAGGCCGTACACC
The DNA here is from genome assembly GCF_042429965.1 of Actinoallomurus acaciae. Lineage (NCBI taxonomy): Bacteria > Bacillati > Actinomycetota > Actinomycetes > Streptosporangiales > Thermomonosporaceae > Actinoallomurus > Actinoallomurus acaciae. The sequence continues at coordinate 3,164 of NZ_JBHLZP010000367.1, read as the reverse complement.
TCGGCGGCCGGGATGACCTCCATCTCGGCCCGCCGCTCGGCCAGGTTGTACAGGCACTGCTCGCTGACGAGCCCGAGGGAGCCGCGCCGCGCCGCCGCCTCGTTCGCCCGGGCGATGTTCCAGCCGGGGAAGTTGGAGGAGCCGACATAGAGGACCTTGCCCTGCTGGACCAGGACGTCCATCGCCTGCCAGATCTCGTCCCAGGGCGTGTTCCGGTCGATGTGGTGGAACTGGTACAGGTCGATGCGGTCGGTGCCGAGCCGCCTGAGGGAGGCGTCGACGGCCCGGCGGATGTTGACCGCGGACAGCCGGTCGTGGTTCGGCCAGGCGTCGCCCTCCGCGGCCATGTTCCCGTAGACCTTGGTGGCCAGGACCGTCTTGTCACGCCGACCGCCGCCCTGGGCGAACCAGGTGCCGATGATCTCCTCGGTGCGCCCCTTGTTCTCGCCCTGGCCGTAGGTGTTGGCGGTGTCGAAGAAGTTGACGCCGGCGTCGAGCGCCGCGTCCATGATCGCGTGGGCGTCGGGCTCGTCGGTCAGCGGCCCGAAGTTCATCGTGCCGAGCACCAGCCGGCTCACCTTGAGCCCGGTCCGTCCGAGTTGCGTGTAGTCCATGACCACCCAGCCAATCAGTTCGGGCGGCCGTGGCACACCCCGGAGCGGTACCTGCGGGGGAGGGGGCCGGCGCTCACGAGGGACGCCGCAGGCAGGGTGCGGGGCGAAGGATCGGGGACGGCGCCGGATGACGGCGCCGACGTCCACCTGAGGAGACTCACCATGACTCGTTCGCCCGGTCCCCGCAGGGCCCTGGTCTCCGTCGGCGTCCTGGTCGCGCTCACCGCGACCGGTGCGACCGCTTCGGCCGGTGCGCCGGCGGCCGAGGCGCCGAAGGAACCAGGCCTGGTCGGCGCTGCGAGGATCTACTACGCCTACGCGCCCGATGACGACATCCGGTTCGACTTCGACGCCCACGGCTTCTACACCCGTGCCCGCGGTACGTTCCACTTCCGTCACAGCGGCGTCGGACCCGACGGCCGACCCGTGACCGGGGAGGCCTGGGGGACGGTGAGGTGCCTCGCCACCGGCGGCGACACCGCGACGGTGACCGGCACGATCACCCGCACCGTTCCGCCCGGCATCATGTCGGGCGCGGTCGGGTTCAGCGTGGCGGGCCGTGGTCGCCACCAGCGGCTGGGCTTCTCCTGGGGGGTGCTCGACTCTCCCGCCGAGCTGCCCCCGTGCTACGCGATCGCCCCGTTCGCCACCGTCACGGCCGGCCACTTCGCGGTCGATGACGCCCCCTTGCCGCCCGTCCCGGTGTGGCTCAAAGCGACGTCGGAACCGGCCCAAAAAATGTAGTGCACTGAAAGTTTGGAGTCGACTATAGTTCGGCTCATGTCAGAGGGGCTGCGGGAGCGGAAGAAGCGTCAGACGCGGCAGCGCATCTCCGACGTGGCCACCGGCCTGTTCGTGGAGCGTGGCTTTGAGAACGTCACGATCGCCGAGGTCGCCGCGGCGGCGGACGTGTCCGTCAACACCGTCTACAACTACTTCGTCGCGAAGGAGGACCTCGTTCTCCCGCCGGACGAGGCGTCCGCGCGGCGGCTCGCCGACATCGTGCGGCAGCGCGCACCCGGCGAGTCCGCCGCGCGGGCGGTGCTGGCACGGCTTCGTGAAGAGGCGCGCCGCCGCGACCGCAGCCTGGGGCTGACCGAGGGGTTCGGCCGTGTCTTCGAGATGATGCGGGCCGCTCCGACGCTGCTCGCCCGGCTGGAGGAGCTGGGCCGGCAGATGACCGAGGCTCTCGCCGCCGTACTCGCCGAGGAGACCGGAGCGGCGCCGGACGACCCGCGGCCGCGCGTCGTGGCCGCCCAGATCGGCTGGTTCCACGCGTTGGTCTTCGCCGAGATCGGCGAGCGCGTCACGGCCGGCCAGGGGCCCGACGAGATCGCCGCCGCGGTGCTCGCGCTCCTCGACACCGTCGAGGAGTTCCTCGGCGAACGCCTCCTCGCCTACGCCGTACGAGAGGACCGACCGTGTTCAGGGTGACGATCCGCGGCACGTTCGACGGACTGAGCGACGCCGACCGCGCCGCCCTGCTCGCCGGGGCCGACGCGTTCGTGGCCGCCTTCACGGAGGCCGGGACCTTCACCGGCGACGCCGGCCTGTCGGCGTTCACCTTCCGCTGCCAGGTGCCGGCCGATCCGGGCGACGGCGAGCGGGAGGCGACCGAGCGGGCCGTCGCGGCGCTGGACGCGCACGGGTATCCGTACCGGATCCTCCGGGTGGCGGTGACCGACATGCGCGACATCAAGATCCGCCGGAAGGGCCGGCGGCACTGATCACACCGGGCGCCGGTGCGAGGAGGCGGAAGAACGTGGCGACGATCGACCGGAACGTGGAGCGGGCCGGTGAGGCGATGCGGGCCTACACCCTCTCGGCCGACGGCTGGAAGGAGGGCCCGAGCGCGAATCTGCGGATGCTGCTGTCGGACCTGATGCACTGGTGCGACGCCACCCAGCACGACTTCGACCGGATTCTCGCCTCGGCGCGCAGCCGGTACGAGAACGAGGCGTGACCCCGGCCGGGTGCCTCAGGGGAGTGTCAGCTCCCGCTCGAACACGACGCGGTCGGTGGCGGGGCCGTCGTAGTCGGCGACCGGGCCGGTGACCGTGAAGCCCATCGCGGTGTGGAAGGCGATGGACCGCTGGTTCTGCGGAGACGTGATCGCCTTGACCTTCGTACGGCCCTCGGCCGCGGCGAGGCCGAAGAACCGCTGGTAGAGGCGGCGGGCCAGCCCACCGCGACGAGCGCGCGGCGCGACGCCGACGAAGTGGATGTAGGCCGCGTCGGGCATCGAGGGAGAGTGCAGCCCGATGAGGAACCCCGCCAGCCCGTCGCCGTCTTCGGCCACCAGACTCGTGCGGTGGAAGTGGTCCAGGAACAGGCGGGGCAGGATCACGCTGATCGGCCGGCCCCACCAGTCGTCCACCACACCGATGATGCGGTCGTAGTCGTCGCGTTCCGCAGGTCGCAGATGCGGGGTCATGGTCATGAATCTTTCCGGGCCGCTCGGCGGCTGTCCAGCGGCCCGCACGCGCTGCCCGTCAGGGGCTCTGCGCCGCGGGCCGCCGCCCGGTCCGTACGGCGGCCCGCGGGTACGCC
>NZ_JBHLZP010000366.1:0-8356 GCF_042429965.1 Actinoallomurus acaciae | reverse complement strand
CAGCTCGGCCCGCGCGCCGCTCTGGACGAAGCCGCCGGGCAGGGCCCACCGGCCCTCCTGCGGCGGCACGCCGCGCCGGACGAGCAGCACGTGCAGCGCGCCGTCGCGGATGGTCAGCGCCACCACGTCGATGGCGACCGCGACGGGGTCGTAGGCCCGTGGGTCGTACGCCGCGAGGAACTCCTCTTCGCTCACGAGCCCTCCTTCGCCGGGGAGAGAGACCAGGCGCGCTTCGCCCGCCTGAGTTCTTCTCAATCTGAGTCAATCTCGAATTGAGAACAACGTACGCTACGGGTCGATCGCCTGTCGAGCCCGTTTTCGCGGTTGTTTGCGGCGGGACGCGTTCTGGCCTGTTCCGGACCGTGCTGAGGGGTAGCCGGGCGATCTTGTAGATCTCCGGCCCGCGGAATGGCACAGTGGGGGGCGCGTTCCTCGTGAAGCGCCGGACGATCAGGAGCCGCAATGCGCCGACCCGCCGCCGTCATCGCCCTCGCCGCAGCGGCACTCGCAACGCTGGTGGTGCCCGCCCAGGCGCGGCAGCCCGCCGCCCACACCCCCCGGGACCAGAAACAGGCGGTCGCGGTCGGGTACGGGGGAGCGGTCTCCAGCGTCGACCTGGACGCCAGCGAGAGCGGCGTCGAGGTGCTGCGCCACGGCGGCAACGCCGTCGACGCCGCGGTGGCCGCCGCGGCCACGCTCGGCGTCACCGAGCCGTACGTCTCGGCCATCGGCGGGGGCGGCTACTTCACCTACTACGACGCCCGCACGCGCAAGGTCTACACCTTCGACGGCCGGGAGACCGGCCCGGCGAGGATGACCCGGGACTTCTTCATCGACCCGAAGACCGGCAAGCCGCTGTCGTTCGACGACGCCGTCACGAGCGGGCTGTCCGTGGGCGTGCCCGGCACGCTCGCCACCTGGGACTCCGCGCTGCGCCGCTTCGGCTCCCGCCGCCTGAGCGACCTGCTCCAGCCCGCGATCAAGGTGGCGAAGAACGGCTTCACGGTCGACCAGGAGTTCGTCGACCAGACCACGGTCAACGAGGACCGCTTTAAGGACATCGTGCCGACGCGCGAGCTGTTCCTGCCCGGCGGCAGGCCGCCCGCGGTCGGCTCGACGTTCCGCAACCCCGACCTCGCCGCCACGTACGAGCAGATCGCCAAGAAGGGACTCGGCTGGTTCTACGGGGGTGAGCTGGGCAAGGAGATCGCGAACACGGTCCAGCATCCGCCCGTCGACCCGAACGCCACCCGCGACGTACGGCCCGGCGTGGTGCAACCGTCCGACCTGGCGCGCTACAAGGTCATCCCGCGCGACCCGACGCACGTCGGCTACCGCGGGCTCGACGTCTACGGCATGGCGCCCTCCTCCTCGGGCGGCTCGACCGTGGGCGAGGCGCTGAACATCATGAAGCAGTTCAAGCTCACCGACCCGGTCGAGGCGCTGCAGGTCTACCTCGAGGCGTCCAAGCTCGCCTACGCCGACCGCGGCGCGTACGTCGGCGACCCCGCGTACGAGAACGTGCCGACCAGGACGCTGCTGTCGGACCGGTTCGCCCGCTCGCGCGCCTGCCTGATCAAGCCCGACCAGGCGCTGACGGCGCCGGTCGCGCCCGGTGACCTGAACGGCGAGGGCTGCACGACCCCGTCGGGCTCCGGCCAGCGGCTGCCGTACGAGGGGCCGCAGACGACGCACCTGGTCGCCACGGACAAGTGGGGCAACGTCGTCTCCTACACGCTGACGATCGAGCAGTTCGGCGGCAGCGCGCTCACCGTGCCGCACCGCGGGTTCCTGCTGAACAACGAGATGACCGACTTCGACTTCACGTCGTCCACGCCGGCCGGCTACGCCGACCCGAACCTGCCCGCCGCCGGCAAGCGGCCGCGCAGCAGCATGGCGCCGACGATCGTGTTGAAGAACGGCCGTCCGCTGCTGGCCGTCGGCTCGCCGGGCGGTTCGACGATCATCACGACGGTGCTGCAGATCCTGATGAACCGCATCGATCTGGGCATGACGCTCCCACAGGCGATCGAGGCGCCGCGCGCCACCCAGCGCAACACGGCCCAGACCGCCGCCGAGCAGGCGTTCATCGACAAGTACGGCGCGGCGCTGAAGGCCAAGGGACAGGATCTCGTGCTGTTCCCCGGCCCGCCGGCGGGCGTGATCGGCTCGGCGACGGGCCTGGAGTTCCTCGGCGGCGGCAAGGTGGAGGCGGTCGCGGAGAAGGTCCGCCGCCACGGCGGCAGCGCACTGGTGGCCGTCCCGGCCCGCTGACGCTCCCCTTGTGGTCCGTTTGTGGTCCGTCACTGCGGAGTCGGGCCCGGTCGCGGAGCTACGATCAGCGGGGAAGGAGTCGCTGTATGGCCGAGGCGTACGTCCAGGTGACGACGACCACCGATTCGCGCAAGGAGGCCGCCGAGCTCGCCAGGTCGGCGGTCACCGGGCGTCTGGCCGCCTGCGCCCAGCTGGTCGGCCCGATCGCCAGCACGTACTGGTGGGAGGGGGAGATCGAGTCCGCCGAAGAGTGGATGGTGCTGTTCAAGACCACCACCGACTGCTTCGAGGACCTGGCCGCCCAGATCACCGAACAGCACTCGTACGACACGCCCGAGATCATCGCGACTCCGGTCGTGGCGGGCAGTGCCGAATACCTGGCCTGGGTGCGGGAGCAGACGACCGGGTGACCTGATCTTTCGGGGGCGGGCCGGGGTGTGACGGCTGCCCTGAGAGGGTAATAAGTCAGTACTTATCGGTGGTTCTGACGGTGTGCCCCCAAGGACGGTGAACGGTGAGCGAGGACTACGGCCTGTTCGGTCCCGGCTCCGTGACCTGGCGCGTGATGGCCGAGCCCGTGCAGATGATCGGCGGCTTCCGCGCCCTCATCCTGCAGGCGCTGCATCCGCCGTCCATGTGGGGTACCGCGCAGAACTCCGAGCTCATGGACCCGCACGCGGCCTGGGCGCGCCTCGGCCGCACGATCGAGTTCGTCCGCGTCCGCACCTACGGCACGCACGCCGAGGTCGAGCGGGTCGGCCGCCGGGTCCGCAACCTGCACTCGCGGCTGAGCGGCCTCAACATGGACACCGGCGAGGTCTTCCCGGTCGACGCGCCGGAGAACCTCCTGTGGGTGCACATGGGGGAGGTCGACTCCTACCTCGACGTGGCGCTGCGAGCGGGCCTCGCGCTGTCGCGGGCGGACGCCGACGCGTTCGTGGACGAACAGCGCCGATCGGGCGCGGTCGTCGGCCTGGACCCGGCCGACATCCCCGCGTCGGTCGCCGAGATGCGCGACTACTACGCGGAGATGCGACCGAAGATCTACGCCTGCCGGGAGGCGAAGGAGGGCCTGCGGCGGCTGTTCAACCCGACCGTGCCGCGCCCGTGGCTGCCGCTCAAGCTGGCCGCCCCCGGCATCGCGACACTCGTCGTGGCGACCCTGCCACGCTGGGCCCGCCGCATGTACGGCCTGCCGGCCACGCCGCTGGAGGACCTCTGGGCGACGACCTGGCTGAAGGCCCTGCACCGAGGCACACAGGTCGTCCCGGAGTCCTGGCGCTACTCCCCGGACGCCCGCCGCGCACGCGAACTGACCCGCGAGAACGGCGCCGACCTGGCCGCCGCCTCCTGACCTTTGACCTAGGTGTACTGCCCAGGCAGGTTGGTTGAGTTTGTGTGACGACATGGTCTGAATGTCGGTGGGGGACACGACAGTTAACTCCATGCTCCTGCCCGCTGATCTCGTGCTTCGTCGTCGTGGAGACGCCGCCCTACGACAGGTCGTCTGCGGCAAGGTCACTTCAGTGGATTTTGACCGCTGCCTGGCCATCTTTCGCGGCGACTGGGCGATCAGCGTGGCGGAGTCGCCTGACCAGCTCACGCCGAACATGCCGAAGGTCGCTCGCCTTGAGCCGGTTGTCATCCGGTCAGTCGCTGTCGCTGAGTACGCCGGCAGTGCACAACAGGGCGGTGAGCTGGCTCTCCGCAAGAGTCGTGGCCTCTGGGCCATGGAGGTTGCCGTCCGCGTGCGGATGCATTCCGAGCAGGGTGACCTGGGCGGGGGCGGCAATCCGTAGTTCGTCGATGCGTCCGCGTAGCAAGTCCTCTGCGGCAGTCAGGAGTTCCGCACCCCACTGCTGCTGTGCGGCCTCGCCGGTGTCGACGGTCTCCTGGTCACCGCTTCCGGTGAGCACGCCGTCGTCGGCCAGCATCTGGAGTGTGGCTTGGAGTTCGGCCTCGCCATCGTCCAGCCGGACCTGCCGGGTGACCGGATCGTAGGAGGCGGTCATGCAGTGCTCGCCCCGGCGCAGCAACGACTCCTCCAACCCGCCTTCCCAGGTCGACCGGCTCAGCCCGACCCAGCCGGCGCCCGAGAGGATCCCCTCCAGGTGGTCCAGGACGTCCTCTGGGTAGTCGTCTTCGCCAGCCGCGCCGTACAGCCGCTGGTGTGCCTGCTTCGCCCAGGCGCCGTCTCGGTCGCTGGCGTCGCCGGCGTCCCCGGCGGTGACGATGGAGGTGAGGATCTCGGCCGCTTCGGAGAGACCGGGGTCGGGGCAGCCCCCGCGGTGGCACCAGTTCTCACCTGGGCAGGAGAGGATCACCCGGCGCACCGTATCCACGGTGTCGGTACCGTCGGTCGACCGGCCGATGCACAGCAGGTAGGTGTGCAGGAAACCGGGAACGCCGATCAGGCCATCAGTGCCGTGCAGCGCCCCGCCGTACACGTAAGCGATCAGCCCGCTGCGGCCCTCGTCCGCCCAAGCGGCAATGGCAGCGCGGGCGGTTGCCAGTACGCCGACGTCGTCGCCGGGACTCCACGCGTTGAGCAGCCAGCGCGGGCTGTAACGCCAGTCGCCTGCGGATATGAGCGCGGTGGCAACCGCTTCGAACGCTTCGTGCGTGTCGTCGCTGACAGGGATCTCGCCGAGGGTGGACGAAGTGGCCAGCAGTTCGCTGGCCACTCCTGGATCTCGCGTCGCCGGCAGCGACCGTGCCGGTTGGGTCGACCACCAGCGAACGTCCTCGGGGACCAGCGCTTCGTTGGCCTGCGCGTCGATCGCGACCGTGGCGGAAGGCCTGTGCTCACCGGTGACGGCCAGCACTTCGTATAGGGCCGCCTCCCATTCTCCGATCCCGCCGGCGGCCATGGGCAGTTCCGGCCGCTCCTCGGCGTCCGCGGGCAGCAGGACGGTCACGTCGCCCAGCTCCGGGAGTGCGGTGACCACCAAAGGCCGTTCGGGGCGAGCCTTACCTACGGAGGAGTCCGTCTCTGGTGCCGGTATAGGCTCGCCGTTCCGGTCCAGGCGCGGGATCCACGCCGGGCGCCGCTCCTGCCGTCGCTGGATCCGTGAGGCCTCGTCCAAGAGTTCGCCCTTGCTCGGATACGACCGGAGGTATGCGGCGGCGGGCCGTACCAACGCGTCCAGCTCAGGTTTGCGGAGCTCCTCGATATGCACCGGAAGCTCGATGAAGACCTCGGGAACGACCAGCTGAGCGAACCGTGCCTGTACTGCGGCAGTGAACTTCGCCGCGAAGTCTCCCTCGGCGGACTCGAATGCCTTCTCCGCCGCCTCCAAGTCGACACTGTCCCCGACCAAGGCGTCCATCATTAACAGCAGCAGGTCGTTCTTGCTGTATGAGCTGGGCATGAACCCGACGATAACCGCCAGCGCCGACACGGATGGGGTAGTTCGCAGTTGCGACGTCCGGGTCAACGAGGATCGCAACTTCCCGTCGTATGAGTGATCAGCCCGAAGCGGAGGCGGGAGAATCTGGCAGGACACCAGACGCCGTCGGGTTCATTCTGGGTAGATGGCACAGGCTCACGATGACGCGGTCGAAATGACCCACCCGGTGGTCCAGTCCGACGTCAAGCGGGCAGCACGGCTCGTGGCGGACGGATCTGAACGATTTGCCGGCACCGGACGGGTGGGCGCTCCAGCCCCGCGAGTTCCTCTCGGGCCGCCCTGTATACGCGCCGGCTCGCGTGCCGATGCGTAGCGGGTCGACGATCTCACTGCCGCTCGAAGAGGACGCCACCGAAAAGCTTGATCTTGTACTCGGGCAGACACATCGCTTGCTGGGACCGCAACCGCGCCACCGGCCAGCCCACCGCCCGATCCCTGATCGCCTTCGATCACTGAGATAGGACTTACTCGTCTAGGAGTCGGCGGGTTCGTTCAGGGGGCGCTTGTAGTAGGCCCAGGGCGAGTCGAAGTCGGACGGGACGATGAGCTGCCACCCCTCCGCCTCCAGGAGGCGTCGGCGGCGGCGTGACGGCCACCACATGCGCCGGTGCTCCCACTTGCGGGGTGAGGCCTCGACGAGGTGGAACAGGTAGCCGTAGTCGACGGCATGCCAGCCGCGCAGGCCCTCCCGCGCCAGCGCCTCCATCTCGTTGAAGGCGTGCAGCGGCGTGAGCACCTTCCGGTCGGGCGAGTCGCTCGGGGCGGCGGGGTCCGTGCGGCCGGGGGCCGGGATGCCGAAACGCTGCTGGGCGGCCTGGCGGCTGATGCCCAGCAGCCGTCCGAGGGTGTCCCAGCTGTGTCCGGCGGTACGGGCGCCGGTGATCGACTGGCGCAGCAGGCGGCCGGTCTCCTCCGTGGCGACGGTGGCCGCGGCGACCATGAGCAGGTGGGCGTCCGGGTCGTCGTCGAGCCCCTCGCGGCCCTGTTCGCAGGCGGTCAGTACGGCTTCGGCGACGGCCTCGCGGATGGCGTTCGCCCGGTCGTCCGTGAGACGGCTCCGGGGGGTGCTCACGACCGCCCCCCGGAGCCGGAGGTGGGGGGCCCGGGGAGGCGGAAGGCGTCAGGAGTCATGGTGTCAAGGATTCCTTGACATTCGATCGATGTCAAGGATTCGTTGACACTTCCGCCGATGCTGGTCCTCAGCGGACCAGGCGGAAGAAGGCGCGGACCTCCTCCACGAACACCTCGGGCTGCTCGAAGGCGGCGAAGTGACCGCCCCGGTCCGGCTCGTTCCAGTACCGGATGTCGGTGAAGCGCCTCTCCGCCCACCGGCGGGAGGGGCGGGGGTTCTCGTGGGGGAAGACCGAGCATCCGGCCGGGACGCCGATCTGGTCGGTCGTCGCGCCGGCGAAGAGCCGCTGCACCTGTTTGAAGCTCTCCCAGTACAGCCGGGCGGCGGACGCGCCGCTCCCGGGCAGCCAGTAGAACATCAGGTTGTCGAGGAGCTCGTCCCGGGTGAGCGCGTTCTCCGGATGGCCGTCGCAGTCGGTCCAGGAGCGGAACTTCTCGATGATCCAGGCGCACAGCAGCGCGGGGGAGTCCACCAGGCCGTACCCGATGGTCTGCGGCCGGGTGGACTGCTCCAGCGAGTACCCGTCCTCCCACGCCTGGGCCTGCTCCAGGGCGCCGATGGCGGCGCGCTCGGCATCGGTGAGGTCGCCGAACGTGGCCGGATCCGGCGCGGCCAGGGGCGGCATGAGGTGAATGCCGGCCACGTGCTCCGGGTCCCGCCGGCCGATGATCGTGGTGATCGTGGTGCCCCAGTCGCCGCCCTGCGCGCCGTACCGGTCATAACCCAGGCGCGCCATCAGCTCGATCCAGGCGGCGGCGATCCGCTCCACGCCCCAGCCGGGTCCGGCCGGCTTGTCGCTGAAGCCGTAGCCGGGCAGCGAGGGGCACACCACGTGGAACGCGTCGCTCGCCCGGCCGCCGTGGGCCGTCGGGTCGGTCAGCGGGCCGATCACCTTGAGGAACTCCACGATCGACCCCGGCCAGCCGTGGGTGAGGACGAGTGGCAGCGCGGTCTCGTGCGGCGAACGGACGTGCAGGAAGTGGATGCCGAGCCCGTCGATCGTGGTGCGGAACTGCGGCAGGGCGTTCAACCGTCTCTCGGTGGCCCGCCAGTCGTACTCCTCGGCCCAGTAGCGGCACAGCCGCCGCAGGTAGTCCAGGGGCACGCCCTGGGACCAGTCCGCGACGGTCTCGCTCTCGGGCCACCGCGTACGGGCCAGCCGGTCCCGCAGGTCGGCCAGCTCCGGCTCCGGGACGTCGAGGCGGGTCGGGGTCACCGCGTCGGACATGTCGCCCTCCTTCGTCGAGATGGCGGCGTCATCGCGTGGCCAGCACGAGCGCCTGGTACGGGGCCAGCCGGACGCGGCCGGTCCTCGGCCGATCGGGGCCCACGGCCGGGTCGTCGGTGTCGAACACCGCCGCCGCGGGCAGGTCCAGGCCGGCCACCGGCGTGTCACGCAGGTTCGCGACGGTCCAGAGCCCGCCCCTGCGGTAGGCGGCGACCGGCGTGTCGAGGGCGACCCGGCTCACCTCGCCGGTGGCGGCCACGCGATGCGCCAGCCGGCGTCGTACGGCCAGCAGCCGGGAGAGGGTGTTCAAGT
>NZ_JBHLZP010000365.1:0-9379 GCF_042429965.1 Actinoallomurus acaciae | reverse complement strand
TCGGAGTCGGCCGCGCTCGCCGGGGCGAAGGCGGGCGCCCGCGACATCGAGGTGGCCGAGCTGCACGCGCGGTTCAGCCACGAGGAGCTGATCCTGCGCGACGCGCTCGGCCTCGGCGGCGACGTGCGCGTCAACCCGTCCGGCGGTCCACTGGCCGCCGACCCGGTGATGGCGACGGGCCTGATCCGCGTCGGCGAGGCGGCGGGCCGGATCCGAAGCGGTGAGGCGGGCCGGGTCCTGGCCCACGCGTCGCACGGACCCTGCCTGCAGTCGAACCTCGTGTGCGTGATGGAGGCGTAGAACCCATGGCTGAGGCGTGTGCCGTGATCGGCGTCGGGCAGACCCAGTACCGGTCGCGGCGGGGTGACGTCTCGATGGCCGGGCTCGTACGGGAGGCGGCCCTGCGGGCGCTGGAGGACGCCGGGCTGACGTTCGGCGACATCGACGCCGTCGTGGTCGGCAAGGCGCCCGACCTGTTCGAGGGCGTGATGATGCCGGAGTCCTACCTCGCGGACGCCCTCGGCGCGCGGGGCAAGCCGATGATGCGCGTGCACACGGCGGGCTCGGTCGGCGGCTCCACCGCACTCGTCGCGGCCGGGCTGGTCCAGGGCGGGGTGCACGACCGGGTCCTCGTCGTCGCGTGGGAGAAGCAGTCGGAGTCGAACGCCACCTGGGCGCTGTCGACGCATCCGCCGCTGACGCCCTCGATCGTCGTGGGCGCCGGCGGCTACTTCGCGCCGCACATCCGCGCGTACATGCGGCGCACCGGCGCGCCCGCGCACATCGGCACGCTCGTCGCGGTCAAGGACCGGCAGAACGCGCTGAAGAACCCCCACGCGCATCTGCGCATCCCCGGCATCTCGCGCGAGATGGTCGAGTCGACGCCGATGCTGTGGGAGCCGATCCGTTACCTGGAGACGTGCCCGTCCAGCGACGGGGCCGCCGCGATGGTGCTGGCCTCCGCGGACGCGGCGCGCCGCGCGCCGAACCCGCCCGCGTGGGTGCACGGCGGGGCGATGCGGTCCGAGCCGATCTTCTTCGCCGGACGCGACACGGTGAACCCGCGGGCCGGGCGCGACTGCGCGGCCGACGTGTACGCCCAGGCGGGCATCACCGACCCGCGGAACGAGCTGGACTGCGCCGAGGTGTATGTCCCGTTCTCCTGGTACGAGCCGATGTGGCTGGAGAACCTCGGCTTCTGCGGCGAGGGCGAGGGCTGGAAGCTGACCGAGGCCGGCGCGACCGCGCTCGACGGCGACATCCCCTGGAACGCCTCCGGCGGCGTGCTGTCCTCCAACCCGATCGGCGCGTCGGGGCTGATCCGGTTCGCCGAGGCGGCGCAGCAGGTCCGCGGGCTCGCCGGCGAGCACCAGGTGGACGGCGCGCGGCGGGCGCTCGGCCACGCGTACGGCGGCGGAGCACAGTTCTACGCGATGTGGGTGGTCGGGTCGGACCGGCCCTGAGCGACCGGCGGAGGGACGCGATGGAGTTCAACCACGCCGACCTGTTCGAGGGGCTCGCCGACACGATCGGGGACCGTACGGCCCTGGTCGCCGTCGGCGCGGACGGCGTCGTACGCCTGACCTACGCCGAGTTGGACGCGCACGCCAACCGGCTCGCCCACCACCTGGCGGAGGTCGGCGTCGGGCCCGCCGACCACGTCGGCGTCCACCTGTACAACGGGCTGGAGTACGTCGCGACCGTGCTGGCGGCCCTGAAGATCCGCGCCGTGCCGGTCAACGTCAACTACCGGTACGTCGAGGCCGAACTGGCGTACCTGTACCGCGACGCGTCGCTCGTGTCGCTGGTCTACGACGCGGCGTTCGAGGACCGGGTGACCGCCGCCGCGCAGGAGGCTCCGACCCTGCGGCACCGCGTGGTCTGCGGCGGATCGTCGCCGTCGGCGGTCGGGTACGCCGACGCGCTGTCCTCGTCCTCGGCCTCGCGCGGCTTTGCGGCACGCTCCGCCGACGACCTCTACATCATCTACACCGGCGGCACGACGGGGATGCCGAAGGGCGTGATGTGGCGGAGCGAGGACCTGTTCATGGCGTTCGGCGGCGGCAACCCGTACGGGGAACCGCGTGCGACGCCGCAGGAGGTGATCGACGCGGCGTCCGCCTCGGGCGGCGTGACGATGATGACGACCGCGCCGCTCATGCACGGCGCGGCCCAGATGACGACGTTCCTGACCTGGTGGATGGGCGGCACGATGGTCTTCAACCGCCGGTTCACCGCCGCCGGGACGCTCCGGACCATCGAACGGGAGAGGGTCGTCACGGTCGGCATCACCGGCGACGCGATGGGCCGGCCGCTCGCCGAGGAGATCGCCACGGGCGCGTACGACCTGTCCTCGCTGGCGGCCATCAGCTCGACCGGCGCGATCCTGTCCGGCACCGTGCGGGAACGGCTGCAAGGCCTGCTGCCCCAGGTGATGATCATCGACAGTTTCGGCTCGTCGGAGTCGGGCTACACGGCCTCGGGGGTGGAGGGCTCCACGCCGGAGTCGGGCCTGCGGTACCGGCCGAACAACACGCACCTGCGGGTGCTGGACGAGAGCCTGCGCCCGGTCGCGCCCGGTTCGGGCGTCATCGGCCAGGTCGCCAAGAGCGGCCCGATCGCGCTGGGGTACTGGAACGACCCGGAGAAGACGGCGCGGACGTTCGTCGAGATCGACGGCACACGCTGGCTGCTGACCGGCGACATCGCCACGGTCGAGGCCGACGGGACGATCTCGATCTTCGGGCGGGGGTCGCAGTGCATCAACACGGGCGGCGAGAAGGTCTTCCCCGAAGAGGTCGAGGCGGTGCTGAAGGGCCACCCGTCGGTCTTCGACGCGGTGGTCACCGGGATACCGGACGACCGTTTCGGCCAACGCGTCGCCGCCGTGGTCCAGCCGTACGACGAGGCGCCGACGACGGCGGACCTGGACGCCCACTGCCGCTCCCGGCTGTCGGGCTACAAGGTCCCCCGCACGTACGCTTTCGTGGGGCAGATCGAACGCTCCCCGGCGGGCAAGGCCGACTACCGCTGGGCCCGGAAGATCGTCGCCGAGGCGTGACGACGCGTGTGGATGGGGATTCATGGACGGCTTCGGCCGGAGGCTTCGCACGACCCGGACGTTCGCGGCGGAACGCGGCTGGACCTTCGCCGCCTCGGACCGCGCCTCGGGCCGGGATGAAAGTGCGCTCCTCGAGCGGCTGCGTGGCGAGCCGTTCCACCCGCCCGAGCGGCCCCCGGACGGGTTCCCGTACCCGGTGCCCGGCCGTCACCGGCACCGGCTGTCGGACGTGATGCGCGGCGCGTACCGCGACCGGTCCGCGGTCGTCTTCGCGTACACGCGCGAGCAGGAGATCCTCGATGACGGCTTCGGGCGCCGCGGCCGGGAGAACTCCTACCACTGGATCGCCGCGCTGCTGGACCTGCCGGCTCCGGTGCCGCGCCTGCAGGTGACGCCGCGCACGCCGGTGCCACCCGCGCGGCCGGGCGTCACGATCGGCGATCCGCGTGTGGACGAGCGGTTCCACGTCCACACCGACGACCCCGCATGGGCGGGCGGGGCACTGCGCGACCTGGCCACGGTCCTGCTCGACGGACCCGCCCGAGCGTGGCGGATCTCGGGTACGTCCATCCTGACGTGGACCTGGGCCCGGCCGGCGTCCGGCATCCCGCTCGACCAGGTCGATGCCACGCTGGACCGACTCTCCACGCTCGCCGGGCGCCTTGTGCCGCCGGCCTGAAGGGCACGCTCAGGCGGCGGTCGCCTCCGCGGCGCGGGCCTCCCAGACGAGGCCGAGTTTCGGCTCGTCGTCCGGGGGGTCGGCGTCCTTCGGAAGGCTCCAGATCACCTCGTACGTCACCGTGTGATCGCGGCCGTCACCGTGGCCGGTCCACCGGCCGACGCCCTGGTCGTAACGCGTTCGGCCGGTGAAGTCGGCCAGAGTTCCGGTGAAGACGGGGAACGGCATGAGAGACGGGGTGCTCTCGAAGATCGAGAGGCGCAGCCGCTGGGCGAGGAGGCCGGACGCGTCGCCCTGGGAGTACATCGCGACGCCGGCGTCGGCCGGACCGTTGAAGGTGACGGAGACGGACACGGTGCCGCGTTCGCCGGGTTCGACGCCGTGCAGGGGCAACCAGGTGGCGGACGTCACATCATCGGTGAGGGTGATGGCTCGGGTCATGCGACGCACCTCAATTCAGTTAGCCAGCCTAATTAACATAACCGCCGCCGACCTGCTGTTATTCCGTCGACAACGGGTCCGCGCGGGTGTCAGGGGCCACTGTCGACGGGACGGCTCCCCGTGCCGTCGCGGTCACGAGGAGCACCTCACGACACCGATAGACTCAGAGGAAACACTCTCTATCTCCGAGAGACGAACCCCGCGGAGGTGGGCCCCATGACGGCGCCCGACCGGGCGCGGCTCATCCAAGAGCTGAGCCACCAGGCACGCATCAGCACCCTGTGGACGGTTCTGCTCCACAACGCCATCGCCAGCAGGTCGGGGACCAACGTCACCGACATGCAGTGCATCAACCTGCTCCAGCTGCGCGGCCCGATGACACCGGGCCAGCTCGCGGACGCCATGTTCCTCACCACGGGCGGCGCGATCACGGCGGTGATCGACCGGCTGGAGAAGGCCGGCATGGTGCGCCGCCGCCGCGACGACGAGGACCGCCGCCGGGTCATCGTGGAGGCGACCGAGGACGGCCCGACCGCCGAGCTGAGCGACCGCTTCGCGCCGGTCGCCGAGCTGTACGGCAAGCTCCTCGACGGCTACTCCGACGAGCAGCTCACGGTGATCCTCGACTACCTGAACCGCACCAACGAGGCCTCTCCCGAGGTCATCGAGCGGGTCAGGCAGCTCGGCTGACCACAGGCGTACGCCGTTATCCGTAAATCTGACATATCCGTGTCAGATACCGCTGTTCGCACTCGCCTGAGCGGATCGGCCGCTGTTAGCTTCGAGGGCCATGACCGCCCTTGATGACTTCATCGACGCCCTCCCCAAAGTCGAACTTCACGTTCACCTGGTCGGTTCGGCCTCACTGCCGACCGTGCTCGAGCTGGCCCGCCGGCACACCGGCCACGCGGTCCCGACCGATGAGGCGGCGCTGCGGAGGTTCTATGAGTTCCGCGACTTCCCGCACTTCGCCGAGGTCTACCTCGGGGTCAGCGGCCTCATCCGCGAGCCGGAGGACGTCGCCGCACTGGTCGTCGGCGCGGCCCGCGACCTCGCCGCGCAGAACGTCCGCTACATCGAGCTGACCGTCACGCCGTACACGCACGTCGTCACCATGGGCATGCCGGCGCCCGCGGTCACCGAGGCGCTGGACGTCGCCGCCCGCGAGGTCGCGGACCTGATCGAGGTCGCGTACGTCTTCGACATCCCCGGCGAGTACGGCGGCGAGGCGGCACGGGCGACGGCCGACCACGCGCTCACCCACCCGCCGCGCAACCTCGTCGGCTTCGGGATCGGCGGCATCGAGCAGGACCGGGCCGGACATGAGGAGGCGATCCGCGACGCGTTCCGCGCGGCGGTCGCGGCGGGCCTGCACAGCGTGCCGCACGCGGGCGAGATGTCCGGGCCGGAGACCATCTGGGAGGCCGTCCGCGAGCTGCGCGCCGAGCGGATCGGCCATGGCATCCGCTGCGTCGAGGACCCGGAGCTGATGGCCCACCTGCGCGAGACGCAACTGCCGCTGGAGGTCTGCCCGACCTCGAACGTGTGCACGCGGCAGGTGCCCTCCATCGCCGCGCACCCGCTGCCCCGGCTGCTGGAGGAGGGCCTGTACGTCACGCTGAACAGCGACGACCCGCCGATGTTCAACACGACGCTGACGAATGAGTACCGCGTCGCCGCACGTGACCTCGGCCTCGGCGCGGACGGCGTGGCCGAACTGGCACGCAACGGCGTACGTGCGTCGTTCCTGCCCGAGGACCGCAAGCAGGCGATCCTCGCCGAACTCGACGCGGTCCGAACGGCGACGCCGATCGTCTGAACACCTTCCACGAACGGCCGGGCCCATCGGGAGCCCGGCTACGCCGAGACCGGCCGGGGCGCGCTTCTCCGGTGCGGGCGAGGTCGTCGCGTACGCCTGGCCCATCCGACGGCGTCGGCCCGGCCGGGACGACGCACGGGCATTGAGACGGCGGCACCGGACCCGCGCCAGGAGATCACATCGTCTCGATTCGCGCTTTTTGTAGCGTCAGAGGCGATATGCCGCCTATGTGTCGACATGGCAAAGGAGTCCGTTCAAAGATCATCCACCTGCTAGCTTGATCGGGCACCTGGACGCATCGGCACATCAGCCGACCGGGCAAAGGACGGCATTGATGACAGAGGCCCCCTCTCCTCACCGCTCACCGGTCATCGCGACCTCCGCCGATGGAACGGTCCGCGTCACCCTCCGCGCCGATGGGCTCATCGAGTCCGTGACTCTCGATCCACGCGTGAAACGCCTTCCCGTCGACGACCTCGGCAAGCAGATCACTGCCGCGTTGACGGCGGCACAACAGAAACTGCTCCAGCAGGTCAACACACGCGACCGCGAAGAGGCTCAACAGGCGGAAAAAAGACTGTCGGCCGAACTTGAAAACATCAACGCCGAGTATCGTCGCCAAACCGCCGTTTTCGAGGCCACGGCCATAGAAATTCTCAACCGAATAGACAGCTAAAGCTACGAGACATACGGAAGAGGCGATCACATGGGCACCGGAAACAATGGTCCGACCGCCACCAATGATCCCGAGATGATAAAAGCAACATCCAAGGCGATAACCGATGTAAATAGCATTTTTCCCGACGATCTACACTACCTAATTGGTTCAGCGGATATGCAGGAAGCACTCGGCTGGATACCGAATGGCGAATTCTGGTCGGACGACGAAACAGAGCTCATGCCACCTGGACTGGGAGGGTTTTGGGGCGAACATTTCGACGACAGGGTGGATTACTTCTCAGCCAGATACGCCCATTTCCTCTACCAGTTCAGAGCAGCGACCGAGAACGACATCCCGACTCTGTACGAATTTATTGTCAAGGGTCTACGCGCCATGACTTCTAACTATACGGTTACCGAGGACGACAACATGAAACTTGTATTCGGTGCCAAGATCCCGAGGCTCACCATCTGATGGCCAGCTTGCCGACCAGCCTCCTTGAGACCGCCAAACTCGTCGAATACCGGCCGTTGCCTCTCAACGCGGACGGACTGCACAAGACCAGCAAGCTCTGGCTCCAGATGGCCGACGCCTGCCTGAAGAGGGCTGACGATCCCACTAAGAAAACTGGCACAGTATGGGACCCCGATACTTCATGGCAACGTGGAAACGATCCCGCTCTCGACGCGTTCGTTGCATTCTACGATAACTATCCGCGCGCCCAGTACCATGACGCCGCGAAGCTAAGCCCCAAGATAGCCGCAGCGCTGAACAACCTCGCGGGAATCGCCGCCAGCCACCACGCCGCCGCGAACAAAGCCCTGCAAGCGGCGCGGGACGAACTGTCCAAGAGTGGTCACATGTTGGGCGGAAGCTATCACACCGTCCTCTTCTTTCATATCCACGGCGAGAGCGAGTCAACGGCAGATGCCGACTCGGCGGTGATAACCAGAACCATGGCCTATCTGAGGAAGCTGAACGAACAGACCAAAACTTTGATCAATCTTCAGACCTCGGTCATCGACACACTGATCGGCTCACTGCAGCAGATATCGGATAACGCTAAAAAAGCGACCTCTACGCTTCCGGGCGGAGCAAAGTACGTGAAAGACTCGAAATACGACTACGATTGGTGGCGAGGAGAGGGTTGAGAATCCCCGGCCGCTGCCGGGCTCAGTCTTCGGTGAGGGCACCCAGCCGCTCCATCGTCTCGACGTACTCCTCGACCATCTCGTAGATGACCCGCGAGACCGGCTTGACCTGGTTCATCGTGCCCACGATCTGACCGACGGGGAAGGTCGTCAGCTCACCGGCGCCGGCCCGGTTGATGCGCTGGAGCGCGTCGGAGATCAGCATGAACTGCATCGGCATCGGGAGCGTGCCGGGCGACTCGGGCGACTCCCACGCGTCGGTCCACGCGGTCTTGAGCATCCGCGCCGGCTTGCCCGTCCAGGACCGCGAGCGCACGGTGTCGCGGGAGCCCGCGGCGAGGAGCCGGTCGCGCGACGCCTCGGGGGTGTCGGCCTCCTCGACGGTGAGCCAGATCGAGCCGGTCCACACGCCGTCGGCGCCGAGCGCCATTCCGGCGGCCATCTGACGGCCCCGGCCGATGCCGCCCGCGGCGAGCACCATCGTGTCCGGGCCGAGCGTCGACCACCTCGGGGATCAGCACCATCGTGGAGATCTCGCCCGTGTGACCGCCGGCCTCGGTGCCCTGGGCGACGATGATGTCGACGCCCACGTCGACCTGCTTGCGCGCGTGGCGGGCGCTGCTGGCCAGGCCGGCGACGGTCACGCCGTGCCGGTGCGCCTCCTCGACCACGTCCGCCGGGGGCGGGCCCAGCGCGCTCGCGAGCAGCCCGATCGGATGCTTCAGCGCCACCTCGACCTGGGGACGGGCCGTGGCGTCGGTCCAGCCGAGCAGGTAGCGTCCGGCGCCCTCCTCGCTGAGCGGGGCGATGCCATGCCGTTCGAGCAGCTCGTTCACGAAGCGGCGGTGCTCGTCGGGGATCATGCCCTGCAGCCCGCTGAGGATCTCGCCCGCGTCGCCGAGGCCGGCGCCCTCGTACTTGGCCGGCATGACGACGTCGACGCCGTACGGCCGGCCGCCCACGTGCTCGTCGATCCAGGCCAGCTCGGTCTCGAGCTCGTCCGGGGTGAAGTACAGGGCGCCGAGGACGCCCATGCCGCCCGCGCGGCTCACCGCCGCGACCACGTCGCGGCAGTGACTGAACGCGAAGATCGGGTACTCGATGCCGAGGAGTTCCGTGACTCGTGTCCGCACGTCTCCGACAATACACACATAACTGGAACGTGTTCTAGTTCTCTCTACAGCCAGCCAGGGCGCGTACACGGACGGCAGTTGGAACACGTACCAGATTCCCCGGACGGCCTGACCCTAACTGAGGTGTTGACGGCGGTATGACCGGTTGTTAGCTTTCGCGCCTGGGCTCACGCTGAGAGTGCAGCCCCCGGAGGGCCGACGCGCATGACCGAAGCGATCGGAGCGGTCCGTGGGAGAGCCGGCCCGCCAACGGCGGCGGAACCGGTCGGCGGACCCTCGGCGCATGCCCTCGTCGACCGCGGACCGCTGCTCGCGGAGGCCCGCGCGCAGCTCGCGGCCGGCAGCGTCCTGCTGACCGGCCCGGCGGGCATCGGGAAGTCCACGCGGCTGGCCGCGCTGGCCGCCGAGGTCACCGGCCACCGGATCCTGCGCTG
>NZ_JBHLZP010000364.1:0-8403 GCF_042429965.1 Actinoallomurus acaciae | reverse complement strand
CGGCGAGCAGCCGCCGCCACTCGTCGCCGCGCAACTCGTCCAACCCTTCGGGCCCGCGGCGCGGCGGCGCGCCGTCGCCCGGTTCCGTGCCGCCGGATGCGGCCGCGTCCCGAGCCTCGTCGTCCACGCCGCCTCCGTACCCAGGTCCGCGCCCGCCAGTCACCGCTTCATGGCACCATCGGAACCCGGACCACGGGAGGCGACCATCGCGGCACGACCTGAGATCCGGCCCCTGGCACCCGCCGCGGCCGGTGACGACGCCACCGTCACCACGCTCACCGACCTGGTCAACGAGGTGTACGCGGAGTCGGAGAAGGGCCTGTGGGCCGACGGCGCCGTCCGGACCTCCACGCGGGAGCTCGCCGGGCTCGTACGCGCCGGTGAGATCGCCGTGGCACGCCTCGACGGCCGGATCGCCGGATGCGTCCGCGTCCACCGGATCGACGCCGGGACGAGCGAGTTCGGCCTGCTCGCCGCCGATCCGCGCCATCGCGGCATCGGCGTCGGACGGGAGCTCGTGGGCTTCGCCGAGAGCCGCGCCCGTGAGCAGGGCGACGGCCGGATGCGGCTGGAGCTCCTCGTGCCGCGCGAGCGCCCGCACCCCTCGAAGGAGTTCCTGGCGGCCTGGTACTCCCGTCTCGGCTACGCGGTGGCCGGCAAGGGCGCGATGGAGGACTCCCATCCGCACCTCGCACCGCTGCTGGCCACCCCCTGCGACGTCATGATCTACGAGAAGGACCTGCGGGCATGACGCCGATCGAGGACCTCGCCGCCCGCCTGCGGGAGTTCGTGGCGGCCCGCGAGTGGGAGCCGTTCCACACCCCGAAGAACCTCGCCATGGCGCTGGCGGGGGAGACGGGCGAGCTGCTGGCGGAGTTCCAGTGGCTGACCCCGGAGGAGGCGGCGACGGTGATGGCCGACCCGGCGGCCGGCGCCCGCGTACGCGCGGAGCTGGGCGACGTGATGACCTACCTGGTCCGCCTGGCCGACGCCCTGGGCGTCGACCTCGTCGAGGCCGCCCACGCCAAGCTGGACGAGAGCGAACGCCGCTACGACCCGGAGACCTACCGCGGCACCGCCCGCAAGGCCCCGCCGCTGCCCTGACCCGGGCCCATCGCGCGCAGCAACACTCCGAACGCCTCCTCGGCCACGACCGGAACCCCGTACGCCGCGGCCTTGCGCGCCTTGCCGGACAGCGAGTCCGGATCGGCGGCGACCACCAGCGAGGTCTTCTTCGTGACGCCGGCGCCGACGACCAGCCCGGCTGCCGACGCGCGTCGTTCGAGAGTCTCGCGCGGCTCCGACGTCTGGCCGGTGAAGACCACGATGTCACCGGACTCCAGCGCGAACCGCGCGACGCCGGCCCCGGCCGTCGGGCCACGCGTCAGGGCGCGGGACGCGTCGGACTCACCGAGACCGAGGAGCGCGGCCACCCGCGCGACGTCCTCGCGCTCGTCCGGCGTCAGCTCGCCGTCCTCCCACGCGGCCACGGCCAAGGACGCGAGGTAACGCCGGTGGGCGTCCAGCGCCGCGGCCCGGTCCATGCCGAGTTCGGCGGCGACGGCGACGAGGTTGTCGGCCTCGGGCACGCTGATGTAGCGGTCCAGCAGCGCCTCGTCCTGCTCGGCGAGGTAGGAGTCGACGACCGGATCGGCGGAGCGCGGAAGCCGGTCGGCCAGCCGCGCGAGGAAGTCGCCCGGAGCCGCGGACGCGCAGCCCCGGCGTACCGGTGAGACATCGGACCTGGCGAGCGCGGGCCAGGGCAGCGCGGCACCCCACCGCGCGCGTTCCTCCCAGGAAGGCGGCGTCCCTCCCGCCGCCAGGTAGTACGCGAGCAGACCGGCCGCGGCGCGGGCGTCGTTCAGCGCGTCATGCCCGTGTTCGAGGGCGACGCCCGCCGCCTGGCAGCACGCGGCGAGCGTCCTGCGGGACCCGGGCAGGAAGCCCGCCGCCAGCCGCATCGTGCACAGGCCATGGTCGCTCGCCAGCGGTGGATGAACGCCCACGCGCGCGTACTCGGCGGCCAGGAACCGCACGTCGAACGGCAGATTGTGCGCGACGATGGCGCGCCCCGCGAGCAGCGACGCCAGCGCGGGCGCGATCGCCTCGAAGGGCGGAGCCTGCCGGACGTCGGCGGCGCGGATGCCGTGGACGGCGACGGGGCCTAAGTCGCGCCGGGGGTTGACCAATGTGGCCCATTCGCCGGTGACCGCGCCGGCCGGATCCACATGGACCACCGCCACCTCGACGATCCGGTCGTTCCCGCCCGCGCGCAGACCGGTGGTCTCGACGTCGACGACCGCATATCCCCGCATGAGCGTCCCCTGCCTGGCCGGTGCCTGCGAACCCCCGCTCTGACTTGACGTCCGAAGCGGAGACGCGGAGTACCGCAAGGGGCCTTTTCCGGTGCGCTCATGTACGCACCGGCGGCTTCGGGCATGCGGAACTCTCGGTGGGGGCGCCCCACCGGCGGCTCGACGGAGCCCGGCTAGCCCTCGTCCAGGGAGCCGTCCCACGCCCACGCGAGGGCGCGCGGCAGGCCCCAGTGGCCCAGAGGCGTCAGGCGGCGGTGTTCGTCGAGTGCGCCGAGGGCCTCCCAGATCGGCACCATCAGCTCGAAGGCGAACTCGATCGGCTCGCGATCGTCCGGCTCGTAGGAGCCTTCGATCTCCGGGCACTTGTCGGCCAGCTCGAACAGATCCCCCGGCCACGCGCGCGTGCCCACGCCCGCCCGGGCCAGGCCGATGATCGCCCCGGCCCAGTCGGCGTGCTGGAGGGCCATCAGCGAGCTCTCCTCGTGGCTGCCCAGCCCCGACTCGCCGTGCATCGACACGAGCGAGCCGGCCGCCTGGGTCCAGAGGGTCTCGTCGTCGGCCGGGAGCCGGCGGCCCCAGTCGGCGGCCGAGGCGAGGTGGCGGTACGGCCAGTCGGTCAGGTGTTCGCGGACGCGCTCGGCCGCCGTGGCCAGCGCATCCTGCGGAGCGGACGCCTCGACCACATCGGGGAGCGCCTCGCGGAGTAGTTCCACCGCGGTGCGGTCGGCCTCCTGCCACTCCTGCAGGAACCCGTCGGCGTCGAAGTCTTCGAGGTCGTCGTAGCCGTCGAGGTTGTCGGCCGGCGTCGGTGTGACGTTTCGCTCAGAGTCACTCACGCCTGACGACTGTAGTGGCGTTCGGGTGATGCTGCGGCCGGTCGAACCTCAGGACCCCGGCCGTGTCAGCGGGAAGGCGATGGTGTCGCGGATGTTACGGCCGGTGAGCGTCATGATCAGCCGGTCGACGCCCATGCCCATGCCGCCGGCGGGCGGCATGCCGTACTCCAGGGCGCGCAGGAAGTCCTGGTCGAGGTCCATGGCCTCCGGATCGCCGCCGGCGGCGAGGAGCGACTGCTCGGTGAGGTTGCGCCGCTGGATGATCGGGTCGATCAGCTCGGAGTACGCCGTGCCGAGCTCGAGGCCGAACACGATCAGGTCCCACTTCTCGGCGAGTCCCGGCGTGTCGCGGTGGGGCCGGGTCAGCGGCGAGGTGGCGGCCGGGTAGTCGCGCACGAACGTGGGCGCCCGCAGCGTCGACTCCACCAGCGTCTCGAACAGCTCCTGGGTCAGCTTGCCCTGGTCCCACTCCGGATCGTGGCCCAGGCCGATGCGGTCGGCGTGTTTCTGCAGCGTGCGCAGTGACGTCGTCGGCGTGACCTGCTCGCCGAGGGCCTCGGAGACCGAGTCGTACACGGTGATCTCCCGCCAGGGCTCGGCGAGGTCGTACTCCACACCGTCGCGCACGACGACGGTGCCGCCGATGCCCGCGCGCGCCGCCGCGAGGATCAGTTCGCGCGTCAGCGTCGCCATGGTGTTGTAGTCGCCGTACGGCTCGTAGGCCTCCAGCATCGTGAACTCGGGGTTGTGTCGAACCGACACGCCCTCGTTGCGGAAGTTCCGGTTGATCTCGAAGACCTTGCCGATGCCCCCGACGAGCAGCCGCTTGAGGTACAGCTCGGGCGCGATCCGCAGGAACAGGTCCAGGTTGTAGGCGTTCATCCGGGTCGTGAACGGCCGGGCGGCCGCGCCGCCGTGCACCGCCTGGAGCATCGGCGTCTCGACCTCGAGGTAGCCGCGGTCGCGCAGCGAGTCGCGGAGCGAGGTCACGACGTCGCCGCGCAGGCGCAGCATCCGCCGCGCGTCGTCGTTGACGATCAGGTCGACGTAGCGCTGGCGGACCCGTGACTCCTCGTTCAGCGAGCCCGGGGCGTGCGTGGCGGGCAGCGGATGCAGGCACTTGGCGGTGAGCAGCCAGGACGAGACGAGCACCGACAGCTCGCCGGTACGGGAGGTGATCACCTCGCCGCGCACGCCGACCTGGTCGCCGAGGTCGATGAGCTGCTTCCACTGCCGCAGCGCCTCGATGTCGACGGAGTCGGCGGCCAGCATGAGCTGGATGTCGCCGGACTCGTCGCGGAGCCGTACGAAGATCAGTTTGCCGTGCTCGCGCGCCAGCACGACCCGGCCCGCGATCGCCACGGTCTCGCCCGTGTGGGTGTCCGGCGCGAGGTCGCCGAACCGCTCGCGCACCTCGGCCGCGGTCGCGGTGCGCTCGAAGCCCAGCGGGTACGGCTCGATGCCGGCCTCGCGCAGGCGGTCGAGCTTGTCGTGGCGTACGCGCTCCTGCTCCGACAGCCGGCGCGCGGGCAGCCGGGCGGCGTCCGCGGCCTCCTCGATCTGTTTGATCTTCCCGACCAGCGTGGGCGACGGAGAGGGCGTGTCCAGCCGTGGCTTGAACAGCGTCGGCAGGAACCCCTCGGCCCGCGCGGCGGCGAGCCCGATGCGGACCAGGTCGCGGCTCTGCGGGAAGCACATGAACCGCGGCGTCCAGACCGGGTTGTACTTGGCGTTGGCCAGGAACAGCGACTCGAGCTGCCAGAACTTCGAGGCCACCGACAGCAGCCGGTAGAGCAGCCGTGAGATCGGGCCGGCGCCGATCGCCGAGCCGCGCTCGAACACCGACCGCAGCATGGCGAAGTTCAGCGAGACCCGCGTGACCCCGACCGCCGCGGCGTTCTCCGCGAGCTTGGCCACCATGAACTCGTTGAGGCCGTTCTCGGCGTCGCGGTCGCGGCGCATGAGGTCGAGGGAGAGCCCGGGCCGTCCCCACGGCACGAAGCTCAGCAGCCCGCGGCGCGTCCCGGCGCCGTCGAACGCCTCCACCATGACGCAGCGCTCGTCGGTCGGGTCGCCCAGGCGGCCGAGGGCCATCGAGAACCCGCGCTCGGTGTGCCCGTCGCGCCACCGGTCGGCGTCCGCGATCAGCTCGGTCATCTCATCGCGGCCGATGGCGCCGTGCCGCCGGATGCGCACGGTGTAGCCGGCCCGCTCGACCCGGCGTACGGCCTGGCGCACCTGGCGCATGTCCCGGCCCTCGAGGTTGAACTCCCGCAGGTCCAGGATCGCCTCGTCGCCCAGTTCGAGGGCGTCCAGCCCGCAGCGCCCGAAGGCGGCCGCGGCACGCTCGCTGGCGCCCAGCACACCGGGGATCCAGGCGTGCGCCCGGCACTCGGCGAGCCAGGCGCTGATGGCCGCGTCCCAGGCCTCCGGGTCGCCGAGCGGGTCGCCGCTGGCGAGGCTGACCGAGCCCTCGACCCGGTAGGCGATGGCGGCCCGGCCGTTCGGCGAGAGGATCACGTCCTTGTCGCGGCGGAGGGCGAAGTAGCCGAGCGAGTCGCGCTCGCCCCACTCGGCCAGGAGGGCGCGGGCCGGCAGCTCCTCGTCGGGCGTGAGCACGGCGAGCCGCTGGCCGGGCCGGAACAGCGCCCAGACCGTGATCACGAGCAGGCCGCTGCCGAGGATGCCGAGGATGCCATCGACCCAGACCGGAACGTCGACCTGGAGGTCCCAGCCCTTGTCGCCGGCGCCGAGGAGGGTCTGGAGCCCGGCGTAGGCCAGGTGGGTCCAGGCGGCGCCGCGCGGGTCGCGGTCGGTGAGGAAGACGAGGTTGGTGCCGATCACGCCGCCGACGACCAGGAGCACCGAGAAGACGACGAGCGCGAGACGCCGGTTGGCGCGGTCCGGCAGCGCGTAGAACTCCTGGCGGGCGGCGACGAGCAGCGCGACGACGAGGCCGAAGGCGCCCGCCGTGATGAGCTCGCCCAGACCTCCCCAGTCCGACAGCCCGGCGAGCGCCCAGACCGCGAAGAACAGCAGGAACAGCACGACGCTGATCCGCCAGGCGGCCTTCTTGCGGCGCCGGACGCCGACGGACACGAGGATCAGCAGCAGGCCGTACGGGAGGCTCGGGTACCAGCCGAAGTAATTGATGGAGCGCAGCACCCAGACGTTGAACATCCACTCGATCAGGCCGTAGGAGAACCAGGCCAGGACAGAAAGGATTCCAGAGACGCGGAGGTACCAGAACAGGACGGTCGGCACGGCTTCGACAACCCGCCGAGCCCACGGCCGCCCCGTGCCCGCCGCCTTCGTCGTCATCTCGCTCCTGTGGTCGCGCGCCATATTCTTTCTTTGTACCGGTGATTGGGTGAGCGTCAGGCCAACGGAGGCCTCGCGGTGGGTATCGTGGGCGAACTATGCCGGAAAACCCCCTTCTTGCGCAGCGTTATCGCCTGCTCACCGAGGTAGGCCGCGGTGGCATGGGAACCGTCTGGCATGCCCGGGACGAGGTTCTCGGCCGTGACGTCGCGGTCAAGGAAGTGATCCTCCCGCACGGCTTCTCCGACGAAGAGCGCGAGGTTCAGCACAAGCGCACGTTCCGGGAGGCCAGGACCGCCGCGCGGCTGAGTCATCCGGGCGTCGTCACGGTCTTCGACGTGGTCGAGGAGGACGGCCGGCCCTGGATCGTCATGGAGCTGATCCGTGCTCGCTCGCTGCACGAGCAGATCAAGAAGGACGGTCCGCTGGAGCCCCGGCGGGTCGCCGAGATCGGGCGCCAGATGGCCGGCGCGTTGCGCGTCGCGCACGAGGCGGGGATCCTGCACCGTGACGTCAAGCCGAGCAACGTCCTCGTCAGCGGCTCCCGCGCGGTCCTCACCGACTTCGGCATCGCACGGGCGCAGAGCGACGCGACGCTCACCCAGACGGGCATGCTCATCGGTTCTCCGGCCTACATCGCGCCCGAGCGGGCACGCGGGCGGGTCGCGGTGCCCGCCTCGGATCTGTGGTCGCTCGGCGTCACGATGTACGCCGCCGTCGAGGGCAAGTCGCCGTTCGAGCGCCCGGACGCGATGGCGAGCCTGGTGGCCGTGCTCACCGACGATCCCGAGCCGGCGCCGAACGCCGGTCCGCTGCGCCCGGTCATCGAGGGCCTGCTGCGCAAGGATCCGGCCGAGCGCCTGACCGTCGACGAGGTCGCGGCGATGCTCGACCGTGTCCTGGCCGGCGACGCCGAGACCGAGCCCGACGACCCGCCCGCGGACGCGCCCGACGGGGCCACCCGGCGGCTGCCGCCCAGCGTCCTGACCGCCGTGAAGGAGCGGGAGGCCTCGTCCGTCGAGGAGCGCGCCGACGACGCCGATGAGGTGGTCGAACCGCCGGAGGCCCTGGTGACGGCGCCGGACCGTACGGAGCAGATCGGCGCGTCGCCGTACCCGATCCGCTCGATCGTTATCGTCGCCGCAGTGCTGCTTGTCCTTTTTGGCGTGTTCTTTTTCGCGACATTTAGCTGAATTACGCGGCCAAGGCGGCCGAACCGTCACCGGCGGTCGGTAAGGTCCTCAGCTATGCCGTTCGGGGAGGGTTCGCTGCTCGCGCGCCGCTACCGCCTGCTGGGCCAGGTCGGTCGCGGCGGCATGGGCCGGGTGTGGCGCGCTCGCGACGACCTGCTGCATCGCGAGGTGGCGGTCAAAGAGGTGATCTTTCCGCCGGGGCTGACGGACACCGACCGCGAGCGGCTCGTCGAGCGCACCCTGCGCGAGGCCCGGTCGGCGGCCCGGCTGTCCCACCCCGGCATCGTGACCGTCCACGACGTGGTCGAGGAGGACGACCGGCCGTGGATCGTCATGGAGCTCGTACGCGCGCGATCGCTCCAGGAGGTCATCGACGACGACGGCCGGCTGCCCGCCGTGAAGGTGGCCGACATCGGGTCGCAGATGCTCGCCGCGCTGCGCGTGGCACACGCCTCCGGGGTCCTGCACCGCGACGTCAAGCCCGCCAACGTGCTGCTCGACTCGAGCGCGGACGGCGCCGTCCGCGTCGTGATCACCGACTTCGGCATCGCCCGGGTGGCGGGCGACGCCACGCTCACCCAGACCGGCCTGGTCCTCGGCTCTCCCGCCTACATCGCGCCCGAGCGCGCCCGCGGCGAGGGGGCGAGCCCCGCCTCCGACCTGTGGTCGCTCGGCGCGACCCTCTACGCCGCCTGCGAGGGCCGCAGCCCGCACGACCGCGTCGAGGCGATGGCGGCG
>NZ_JBHLZP010000363.1:0-8440 GCF_042429965.1 Actinoallomurus acaciae | reverse complement strand
CGTCGACGCGCGCCCAGCCGCCGCGCCCGCCGGTGGCGAGCGCCACCACGCCGGTGCCGACGGAGACGACGACCCCCGGACGGTCGCCGATGGCGGCGAGGTACGCGGTCACGGAGTCGTCGGCGAGCACGACGCGCCGCGCTCCGAACGCCGACCACTCCTCCAGCAGCGCCCGGGGACGACCGCGCGTCCCCTGGAGGCCGCTGAGCCCGGCGGCGACCTGGTCCACGGGCGACCCGTGCCGGCGGAGCGCGTCGGTGACGACGCGAGCCAGGTGACGCTCCGGATCCTCCGTGGCACGTACGCCGGCGACCGCGTCGTCGATGTGGCCGCCCGAGCCCTGCGTGATCCGCACTCGCGTACCTGTCTGGCCGGCGTCGACCAGCAGGTAGATCTGCATCGGAGCTTCCTCTCGATGACTGTGACGCATGCTGTCGACCGAACGGCCAACGGCGACTTAGCCTACATCAGGTCCAGACCTGCGGGACATAGGTAATACCTGGCTCTCCCTGCTTCGGGCTGCTCGGCGAGGAGAACACATGCACAGGACAACGCTCTTCCGGCGCGTCGTGACCAGCGCGATGGCCAAGGTCGTCAGCGCCTACGACAACGGCCAGGGCGGGACGGACAAGATCCACGTGGCGATGACGCTGCTCAGCCGCAGCGACACCTTCGCCGAGGAGGCGCCCTGATGGGGACCCGGTCCAGCGACTTCGACGTGTACTTCACCTCGAGCTACCTCGTCGCCCAGCACGCGCCGTACCTGCAGCCGCTCGATGTCAGCAACAACTTCCTGTACCACCGCACGGATCTCGTCGGCAGGCTGGCGAGCGACCCGTCGTGGAAGAGCGCGTACGAGAAGATCAGCAGCCAGGTCGTCGGCCGGCGCCTCGAGCCGAAGAAGCCGGGCGACAAGCACCGCACCCACGTGCACGCACTGGCCGTCGCGATCAACAAGTTCGGCAAGAACCAGACCGCGGCCGAGAAGCGGCTGGCCTACCTCGCCACACCGGCGGCGATGACGACGTACGCCAAGGCGGGCGGAATCCCCGCTCAGCCCGCCGTGCCGTCGAGCCTCACCGGCACGAACCCGATCTTCAAGTACGTCGCCCGCGACCTGACCACCGACGGCTTCTCCGAGCCTTCGCTGCCCAGGACGTTCGACATCGAGACGGCGCTCGCCCAGGATCTGTCGGGCGCCTGGACGGGGCAGCAGAGCATCGACGCGGCGCTGAAGGAGGCCGACTCCGATCTGGCCGAGCTCGCGGAGACCAAGTGATCGCGCGACGCGACGCGAGGGTGGCGCGCTGGGTCCTCGGCGCGCCGCTGCTCGCCTTCCTCGCGCTGCTCGTCGTCTATCCGATCCTCTCCGGCGTCCGTACGGCGCTCCAGCACCGCACCCTGCTCGACCCCGTCGCCACCTGGGCCGGATTCGGCACCGTGCTGGAGGACGCCGGTTTCTGGCACGCCGTCTGGTTCACGCTGCGGTTCACCGTGGTCGTCACCGTCGCCGAGGTGGTGCTCGGGTTCGCCCTGGCCCTGCTCTGCGACAAGCACTTCCCGGGGAAGAAGGGCCTGCTCAGCGCGCTCATCATGCCGATCATGATCGCCCCCGCCCTGATGGGCGTGATGTTCCGGCTGCTGCACAAGGTCGGCATCGACGTCACGCTGTTCGGCAACGGCCCGGTCGTGCCGCTGCTGGTGATCCTCGACATCGCGCAGTGGACGCCGTTCGCCTTCCCGCTGTTCTACGCGGGCCTGCAGACGGTGCCGCGCGAACTGTACGACGCGGCCGTGACCAGTACGGGCATCCGCTGGGGCGACATCTCCGCCGCCACCTTCCTGTCCTTACTGCCACCGCTGTGCTTCGCCGTCTTCGCGCAGCGCCACCTGGTCAGCGGACTGTCGGCCGGTGCCGTCAAGGGGTAGTTCCGGCGATTGATCGCCGCCATGGAGATCGGATGCGGTTGGCCGTAAGCGAAAGGTCGGGGCGAAACGCAATAATCCCAGGACCGTCGCCGAACGGCGGCCGAGACAGGTCCCGGCAGGCAAGCGCGTCCGGAGGATGTAGTGATCGCCCCCCTCATCGTTTTCGTCATCGGCCTCGGCGTCCTCGCCTGGGGGTTCTTTCAGCAGCGCAAGCGCGACGCGATGGACGCGACGCCGACGCTCACCTGCGCCGAGATCGCCGCCGGCGCGCAGCCCGTCACCTGCGAGGTCAAGGGCGCGGCGGCGCCCGGACCACACGGAATGGTCCGAGCGCCCTTCTCCGGCCGGGACTGCGTGTGGTACCGCGCGAAGGTCACGGTCCGCTACGAACACCACGAGTACCGCGACGGCCGGCGGCACACGACCACGCGGGAGGAGACCGTGCACGATGACACCTGCCCGGTTCCGTTCGGCGTCCAGGACGGGACGGGCCAGATCCTCGTGCTGCACGAGCGCGCCTCGCTCGACGGCGCCCCGCAGTCGGTCCAGCGCTTCGAGCCCGCCGGGCAGAACGTCAACCTGTTCGGGCTGAATCTCCGCGTCAACTTCAGCAACGTCAAGGGCCACCGCTACCAGGAGTGGCTCGTCGCGCCGGGACAGCCGATGTACGTGCTGGGCGCGGCGGGAGTGGAGAACCGGCAGCTCACCATGCGCAAGGCGGACGGCTCGCCGTTCATCATCTCGACGAGGAGCGAGGAAGAGCTGTCCCGGCGGCTCCGCCTGCACATGTACGTCGGCTACATCGGCGGCGGCGCCGTCATGGCGGGCGGCCTGATCTGGCTGGCGATAAGAACATTCCACGGGTGAGTCGCGGGTGAGCGGCGGGTGGAAACCCCGGTGGCCTGTTGTGGGCAGACGTCTTGTTTGATCACCTTATGTAGTTAAACTGTCACCGTCCGCATCACACACTCCTGCCGGAGGTTCCCCTGATGGACGCACGTCTGGACCGGATCAAGGCCGCTTTCGATGCCCTCGACACGGACTCCAACGGTTACCTGGAGTCCGGCGACTTCGACCGGCTCGGGCACAGGATCGTCCACGCCCTGGACGTGGCGGAGAGCTCACCCAAGGCCCAGGCGATGCACGCGGGCTGCCGGCGCTACTGGGAGGGCCTGGTCGGCACCCTCGACCGCGATGGTGACGGAAAGGTGAGCTGGGAGGAGTACGCCCAGGTCCACGAGCCCGCCGCGTACGGGGACAACGTCCGCCCCTACGCGGACGCGCTCACCGCGATCTGCGACCGTGACGACGACGGCTTCGTCCAGCACGCCGACTTCGTACGCGGCATGCGAGCCGTGGGCTTCCCGGAGGACAACGTCGAGGCACTCTTCAAGGCGTTCGACCCACAGGGCACCGGCCAGGTCCCCGCGAACGAGTGGCGGACCGCCATCGAGGAGTACTTCCTCGCCAACGGTAGCCACGCCGTCGGCGACACCTTGGTCTGACGCACCCCTCGCAGGCCGATCCCGGGCCGGTGTCCCGTACGGGACATCGGCCCGGCGGGCGCGCCTGTCCTACCTGATCGCCGCCTCACGGCGCGAGCGTGCCGACCGTGCGGCGAGCCCCTGAGACGAGGCCCATGGTCGGCGACGCCTTGGTCTGACGCACGCTTCGTAGGCCGATTCCCGTACGGGCGTCGGCTCGGCGGGTGCGCCTGGCTTGCCTGATCGCCGTCTTACGGCGTGAGTGTGCCGTCCGTGCGGCGGGCCCCTGAGAGGAGAGTTCATGGCCGACGACGCCTTGGTCTGACGCACGCCTTGTAGGCCGGTTTCGGGTCGGTGTCCCGTACGGCGTCGGCCCGGTGCGTGCGCCCGTTCTGTCTGACCACCGCCTCACGGCGCGAGCGTGCCGTCCGTGCGGTGAACCCCGAGAGGAGAGCCCATGGCCGGCGACACCGGCGTGGAAGAAGGCGTCGGACTGACCGCCCTCATGGTCGCCGCCGCGCGAGCGATCGAGACGCACCGCCCCGACGCCCTGGCGCGAGACGTCCACGCCGAGCACTTCGTACGTGCGTGCCCGGCGTCCGCGGGCTGGCCGGTGCGTCCCCAGCAGGTTCCGGACGGCGACGCCGACCCGCTGTGGGGCCGGCTCGGACGCTACTTCGGTCTGCGCACGAGGGTCCTCGACGACTTCATCGCGGAGCGGGTGCGCGCGGGCACCCGGCAGGTCGTGCTCCTCGGGGCCGGCCTGGACACGCGGGCGTACCGGCTCGACTGGCCGCCCGGCTGCACGGTCTTCGAACTCGACCAGGAGAACGTCCTCGCCTTCAAGGGCCGCGTTCTCGGCGGGCTGCGCGCCACCCCGAAGACCGAGCGCATCGCGATCGGAGCCGACCTGCGCCTCGAATGGGCCGCCGCGCTGACCGGCGCGGGCTTCGACCCGGCCGCACCGACCGCCTGGCTCGCCGAGGGACTGCTGCTCTACCTCCCCCACGCCGCCGAACGTGCCCTCATCGAGGCGGTGGACAAGCTGAGCGCGGCGGGAAGCGCTCTGGCCTACGAGATCAAGCTCAGCCCGGAGTCGGCGGCCGTCCGCGAGAGCCCGATGTACGCGGTGGCCAGACGCACCGGCATCGACCTCCTCGCCATGTTCGACATGGAACCACGCCCCGACTCCGCCGGCGACCTGACCGCCCGGGGCTGGCGAACATCGATCCATACGGCATTCGACTTCACTTCCCACTACGGACGCGGCCCGGCCCCCCAACCCGGACACCCCGACGCCCTGGCCGCCAACCGATGGGTGTTCGCGACCAGACCCCAACGATGACCCGGCTCGCACCCAGAGCAAGACCGGCTCGCCGCGAACACCCGACCTGACCTGCCGTCGTTCGCCACCCCGACGGTGACCTGGCCGGTGATCGCGATCCGTGGCGGATTTCTGTGCGGGGTCCGTGGTGGCCTGGCCGCTCGGGGCAGCAGGGGGCTACGTATCCGGCCCTACATCCGAACCCGCCACGTCCTATGTCTGACCCGTCGCGTTCTGAGTGCGGTTGCGTTCCGCGTCCGGGATGGATCGGGCGTTCTGTGTGCGGAGCAGGTGGTGGTGGGTGGTGGTGGACGCGGCGATGGCGGCGACCGGGCAGGTCTCGTCGGTGACGTGGGCCTGTTCCGGGTCGCCGGGGCCGTACACGATGACCGCGGGCGTGCCGAGTTTGGCGGCGAGTACGGAGGCGTCGGTGAAGTAGGTCGCGTACTCCGGCGGGTGCGCCGAGGAGCCGGGTGCGAGGAGTTCCATGATCTCGGCCACGTCCGCCGGGTCGGTGGCGATGCCCGGCAGGTCGACCAGGCGTTCGAGGTCGACGTCCTCGCCGCACAGGCGGGTGATCTCGGTGATCGCGTCGTCGGAGTCGAAGCCGGGGATGGTGCGGATGTCCAGGCGCATCTCGGCGTGGTCGGGTACGAGGTTGGGCTGCGTGCCCGCGTGGAAGGTGCCGACGTTCACGGTCGCGGGTCCGTACGTCGGGTTCGTGGGCCAGTCTCGGTGTTCGTGGATCCGCGACGCGGCGCGGGCGAGTGGCGCGATCGCGTTGCGGCCCAGTTCCGGGCGGGAGCCGTGTGCGGAGATGCCGTGGGCGGTCACCTTGAGCCAGAGCGTGCCCTTGTGCCCGAGGACCGGACGGTTGCCCGTTGGCTCGGCGACCATCAGCAGGTCGGTGGGGGTCAGGGCCGCCTCGTCGATCAGGGCGGCGCCGTCGCAGCCGGTCTCCTCGCCGAAGGTGAACACCAGCTGTACCGCCGTGTCGCCGGGGTGCTCCCGCGCGGCGCGTACGGCCGCCTCGACCTGGCAGGCGACGCCCGCCTTCATGTCGCTGCCGCCCCGGCCGAGGAGGCGTCCGTCGCGGATCTCGCCGCTCATCGGGTCGAACGACCAGCCCGACTCCTCGGCGGGCACGGTGTCCAGGTGACCGGTGAACGTGATCGGCGTCCGCGGTGCCTCGGGGCCGAAGCGTGCGATGACGTTGGCGCGGCCCGGCAGCGGTTCGTCGACGCGGACGTCGAAGCCCGCGTCGTCGAGTACGTCCGCGACCAGGTCCGCGGCCGGACGTTCGCCGCCGCCCCTGGTGTCGATGCGCACCAGCCGCTGTGCGAGCGCGAGTGCGCGGTCCGGGCCGGTCGCCCCGGCTGATCCGTCCATCTCCGGCCTCCTGATCGGTGCTGGGCCGTCGTCACGGCGGCTGCCTTGTCACGGCGGCTGCCTTGTCACGGCCTGCCTCGTCATGGCTGCGGCGCCGCTCCGGCCCTGGTGCTGTCGCGTACGACCAGTGTCGGCACGAGTGCGATGTGGGCGGACGGGCCCCGGTCGGTGCCCTCGGTCCGGCTCGCCGCGGCCAGCAGCCGTACCGCCTCCTCGGCGATGCGGTCGCGGGGCTGGTCCACCGTGGTCAGCGCGGGCTCGCCGAGCCGCGAGAACTCGATGTTGTCGTACCCGGTCACCTGGACCCGGCCGGGTACCGCGACGCCGTGCGCGCGGCAGGCGCGCGTGACGCCGAGGGCGATCAGGTCGTCGGCGCACACGATGGCGTCCGGGAGGTCTCCGGCGTCGGCGAGGCGCGCCGCGGCGGCCTCGCCCCAGTCGACGCTGTAGTCGCCGAGGAGCACCTGGTCGGGGTCGACGCTCATGCCCAGTTCCTCGGCGCGGCGCCGGAACCCGGCGAACCGCTGCTCGGTCGAGGAGTTGGTCAGCAGGGATCCGACGAAGGCCGCCGAACGCGCTCCGCCCTCGTGGAGGTGGTCCATGACCAGGCGCATCGCGGCGATGTCGTCCACGCCCACCCAGTCGGTGTTCGTGCCGCCGACGAACCGGTCGAGCTGGACGAGCGGCAGCCGGTCCGCCGTCTCCTGCACCGCGGGGCCGCTCTCGGTGCCGTGGCTCGGGCTGACGATGATGCCATCGACGTTGCGCGCGGCGAGCGAGGCCAGCCGCCGTGCCTCGATCGCCGGGTCGGAGCGGGCGTCGGACAGGAACAGCTCCTTGCCCTCGCGTTCGAGCACGTGCTCGACGCTCTCCACCAGCGAGGTGAAGAACGGGTTGGAGATGCTCGGCACGACCATCCCCACGGTGTCGGTCCGGCTGTTGCGCAGTGCCCGCGCGATGGTGTTGACCTGGTAGCCCAGCTCCTCGGCCGCGCGCCGGACCCTGCGCTCCACCGCGGCCGACACCGGGCCCCTGCCGGAGAGCACCCGCGACACCGTGGCCGTGGAGACGCCGGCGCGCTCGGAGACCTGGGCGATCGTGACGCGCTGCAATCGTTTACCTTTCCGAATCGCCCGTAACAAGAGCGTTACCCGTCATCTACGACGGACATGAGTCTAGACCCTTGACGGCCTGCGAATACATCCCTACGGTTCAAACCCAACCCACTGCAATCGATTACACAGGAGGCGACATGGTGAGGGTGGCCGGGAGTGAGCGGAAGCTGGGCGTGTTCCCTCCCAAGCCGAACGCGATCGAGGAGTTGTTCGGCACTCCGAAGGTCGTCATCGGTGTGATCCACCTGCCTCCGCTGCCCGGCAGCCCGGAGTACGAGGGCACCCCGCTCGACGAGATCTCCGCCTTCGCGATCGAGGAGGCGCGGGCGTACCTGGAGGGCGGCTGCCACGGGCTCATCGTGGAGAACCACTGGGACATCCCGTTCCTCAAGCCGGGGGAGCACGGCTATGAGACCGCGGCGGCGATGGCCGTGGTGACCGACCGGGTACGGCACGCGACGCTGGAGAACACCGGTACCCGGCTGGGCGTCAGCGTCCTGTCCAACGCCGCCGAGTGCTCGATCGCCTCCGCCTGGTCCGGCGGCGCGGGCTTCATCCGGGTCAACCAGTGGGCCAACGCCTATGTCGCCAACGAGGGCATCATCGAGGGCCAGTCGGCGCACGCCGCCCGCTATCGCAGTCGGATCGGCGCGGGCCCGGTCAAGGTCTTCGCCGACGTGCACGTCAAGCACGGCTCCCACGCGATCGTCGCCGACCGTACGCTGGCCGAGCAGACCGAGGACGCGGAGTTCTTCGGCGCCGACGTGCTGATCGCCACCGGGTCGCGGACCGGCGACGCCGCCGCGCTGGACGAGGTCGGGGGCATCGCCGCGCACACCACACTTCCGGTCGTGATCGGCTCCGGCATCACCGCCGGCAACATCGGCGGGCTGCTGCCGGCCTGCGACGGCGTCATCGTGGCGTCCTCGGTGAAGGGCAACGGCCGCTGGTGGGGACGCGTCGACACGGCCAAGGTCCATGAGCTGACCGCCGCGGCGGCCAAGGCGGGCGTGGTCCTTCCGTGATCGTCTTTTGTGGCTACGCCAACACCGACCTGACCGTACGCGTCCCGGTCCTGCCGGGGCCCGGCGCCCGCGTGCAGGCCACCGGCGTCCGGTACGGCGAGGGCGGGATGGCGGCCAACGCGTCGGTGGCGGCGGCCCGGATGGGCGCCGACGCGCGGTTCGCGGGCGTGGTCG
>NZ_JBHLZP010000362.1:0-15003 GCF_042429965.1 Actinoallomurus acaciae | reverse complement strand
CATCGCGCAGCCCGGCGACGGCAGTCAGGGCCGCGGCGAGGCCGCCGCCCATGTCGCACGCGCCGCGGCCGTACATCCGGTCGCCGACGACCCGGCCGCCGAACGGGTCGCCGGTCCAGGCGAACGGCTCGCCAGGAGGGACCACGTCGACGTGCGCGTTGAACATCAGCGATGCTCCGCCGCCGGTGCCCGGCAGCCGCCCGACCAGCCCCCACGCCTCGGCGCGGGCGACCTCGACGCCGGGGAAGTCCGGGCGTGCGGTCAGCGCGCCGAGGTCGATGGGCCAGTGGTCGACCTCCAGCCCCGCGTCGCGCATCCAGCCCGCGAGGTGTTCCTGGATCCGTACCTCGGCCGGAGAACCACCGACGCTCGGGATGCGGACGAGATCCGCGAGCAGGGCGGTGGGGTCGTTCACGTGAGGTAGCCGCCCATGGTGTGGAAGTACTCGGTGGCGGGCAGGTCGGTGCCGTCGTCCGTGCGGACCCGTTCGATCCGCAGGCCGTGGCTGCGGCCCCGGCGCGCCTCGGCGCCGGCGACGATGACGACACCGTCGCCCTCGCGGATGAAGACCCGGCCGGGCGTGCCGCCGTAGACGCCCTCGGAGACCGACGCCTTGATGACCCGGACGCGCTCGCCCCGGTAATGGGTGAACGCGTTGGGGTACGGGTCGGACTGGGCCCGTACGAGGCGGTCGAGGTCCTCGGCCGGCCAGGTCCAGTCGATGCGGCTGTCCTCCTCGGCCCGCTTGTGGAAGAAGCTGGCCTGGGAGCGGTCCTGCTTCGCCCAGTCGGTCCGGCCGGACGCGATGAGCTCCAGCCCGTCCACGGTGATCGGGCCGAACAGCTCCAGCGTCTTGTGGAACAGGTCCGTCGCGGTGTCGCGGTCCCCGACCGGGACGGCCCGCTGCAACACGATGTCGCCCGCGTCGAGATCCTCGTTCATCATGTGCGCGGTCACCCCCACCTCCTTCTCGCCGTTGATCAGCGCCCAGATCAGCGGGGAGAAACCCGCGTACTTGGGGAGCAGCGCGTCGTGCACGTTCAGTGTGCCGTGGCGGGGGAGGTCGAAGATCTGCGGCGGGATCCAGGTGCGCCAGTTGGTGGCGACGATCACATCGGGGTCGGCGTTCTTCAACTGGGTGAGGAGGTCCTCGTCGTCGGGCCGGTCCCGGATGAGGACGGGGACGTCGTGCTCGGCGGCGAGGTCGGCGACCGAGTCGCTCCAGATGCGCTCATACGCGTGGTCGCTCTTGGGGTGCGTGACGACGAGGACCACCTCGTGGTCGGAGTCGAGCAGCGCCTGGAGCGTGCGATGTCCCCAGGTCTGGTAGCCGAACATCACGACCCGCATGGGCGTCCTCCTCTGGACGGGAAATGTAGGTAAGCCTTACCTTCATTAGGCTCGCCTAACCTACCTGCCTGCCTGGCTGCGCGAAAGGGTCTCCATGTCCAGCACCGTTGAGCACGTCCATGATCTGGTGGGTATCGGCTTCGGCCCGTCCAACCTCTCCCTCGCCATCGCGCTCCGGGAACAGGGGACGGGACTCGACTCGGTCTTCCTGGAGAAACAGCCGGCCTTCGGCTGGCATCGCGGTTCGCTCATCGCGGGGACGACGATGCAAGTGTCCTTCCTCAAGGACCTCGTGACGATGCGCGACCCCTCCAGCCGGTACAGCTTCCTCAACTACCTGCGGGACCGCGGCAGGCTGGTCGACTTCATCAACCACAAGACGATGTTCCCCTCGCGGGTGGAGTTCCACGACTACCTCGAGTGGGCCGCGGCCGACTTCGGCGACCAGGTGGAGTACGGCGCCGAGGTCGTCACGGTCCGCCCGGTCGTCCAGGACGGGCAGGTCGTCGCCGGTGAGGTCGTCGTACGGGACTCCGCGGGCGACCTCGTCACCCGGCGGGCGCGCAACCTCGTCATCGCCACCGGCCTGGAGCCGGTGCTGCCGCCCTCGGTCACCCTCGGCGAGCGCGTCTGGCACAGCTCCGAGCTCCTGCGCCGCATCCCGTCGCTGAACGCCCCGAAACGGCTGATCGTCCTGGGCGCCGGGCAGAGCGGAGCCGAGGTCACCGACCATCTGCACCAGACGTTCCCCGACACGCAGGTGTGCGCGGTCTTCACCAAGTACGGCTACACGCCCGCCGACGACAGCCCCTTCGCCAACCGCATCTTCGACCCGGCGGCGGTCGACCACTTCCACTCCGCTCCCGATGAGGTGAAGCGGATGCTGCTGGACTACCACGGGTCGACCAACTACTCGGTCGTCGACCTGGAGCTCATCGAGGAGCTGTACCGGCGCGCGTACCAGGAGAAGGTCAACGGAGTCGAGCGCCTGCGCATCCTGGGCGCCTCACGGCTGGTGGACCTCACCGAGCACCCCGGCGGCGTACGCGCGGTGGTGGAGTTCCTGCCGACCGGCGAACACACCGTTCTGGAGGCCGACGCGATCGTCTGCGCCACCGGCTACCGAAGCCGCGACCCGTTGACGCTCCTCGGCGAACTCGGCGAACACTGCCTGCGACTGCCCGACGGCAAGCCCGCGGTCGACCGCGACTACCGCGTCGCCGCCCCCGCCGACGTGCGCTGCGGCATCTACCTCCAGGGCGCCACCGAGCACACCCACGGCCTCAGCTCCACCCTCCTGTCCAACACGGCGATCCGCGCGGGCGAGATCACCCGATCTCTCCTGGCGGCCGTGGAGCCGAACCAGAAGGTGTAGGCACCGGAAACCGGCCGTACCGGCGATCGTCACCGGAGTCCATCGGTTGCCGGACGCCGAGCGGGTCGATGACGATGGTCTGTCATGTTGCTGCGTCAGTTGGAGTACCTGGTCGCGCTGGCCCGTGAGCAGCACTTCGCGAGGGCCGCGGACGCCTGTCACGTGTCGCAGCCGTCATTGTCGGCCGCGATTCGTAAGCTCGAGCGGGAACTGGACGTGCCGATCGTGCAGCGGGGACGGCGTTTCGAGGGCCTGACTCCGGAGGGGGAGCGGGTGCTGGTGTGGGCGCACCGCATCCTGGCCGAGCGCGATGCCCTCACCCAGGACCTGTCGGCGATGCGCGGCGGGCTGACCGGGACGCTGCGGCTGGGCGTCATCCCGACGGCGCTCACCGCGGCGTCGCTGCTGACGACGCCGTTCTGCGAGCGGCACCCGCAGGCGCGGGTTCGGCTGGAGTCGCTGTCCTCGCGGGAGATCTCGCATCGCCTGACCGAGTTCGAACTCGACGCCGCGATGACCTATCTGGACGACGACGAACTGCTGCACGCGCGTAAGACTCCGCTGTATGAGGAGCGTTATCTCCTGCTGACTCCGGTCGACGGCGAATCGGCTTCGCGAACGGAGGCACGCTGGAGGGATATCGCCGATTTGCCGTTGTGCCTGCTCACTCCGGATATGCGCAATCGCCGCATCATGGATGAGTTCTTCGCGGACGACGGGGTGACCGTGCTGCCTGCGGTGGAGACCGACACCGTCGCCGGACTGTACGTGCACCTGATGAGCCGGCGCTGGTCGAGCGTCATCTCCCACGCCTGGCTGCACATGTTCGGGGTGCCGGAGGGCATGCGCGTCGTGCCGATGGCGCGCCCGAAGCGCGGCCCGCGCATCGGGCTGGTCATCGCCGACCGCAGCCCGGTCTCGATGCAGGCCCGGGCTCTTCTCCAACTGGCGGGGGAGATGAGCGTGGGCGATGCGCTGGACGCGTTGCTGAAGACCTATCTTTCTCCGCCGCCGGTGAATTCCCCGCACTGATAGACACGCGCTATCGCGTCATAGTGAGTTTCGCTTTGACGGCCTATACGGCGGCGAGGAAAGTCGATGGCAGCTGGCGGAAAAAGGCGAAGGAGTCCGCTCATGGCCAAGGTGCTGTGCGTCCTGTACGACGACCCCGTCGACGGCTACCCGACCTCGTACCCACGAAACGACCTGCCGCGCATCGATCACTACCCGGGTGGGCAGACGGTCCCGTCCCCGCGCGCCGTCGACTTCACGCCCGGTCACCTGCTCGGCAGCGTCTCCGGTGAGCTGGGGCTGCGGCCCTTCCTCGAGAGCGGCGGCCACACGTTCGTCGTCACCTCCGACAAGGACGGCGCGGACTCGACGTTCGAACGCGAGCTGCCGGACGCCGACGTCGTCATCTCCCAGCCGTTCTGGCCCGCCTACCTGACCGCCGAACGGATCGCCAAGGCACGGAACCTCAAGCTGGCGATCACCGCGGGCATCGGCTCGGACCACGTGGACCTCGACGCGGCGCTCGCTCGCGACATCACCGTCGCCGAGGTGACCTTCTCCAACAGCATCAGCGTCGCCGAGCACGTCGTGATGATGACGCTGTCGCTGGTCCGTAACTACCTGCCCTCGCACCAGTGGGTCCTCGACGGCGGCTGGAACATCGCCGACTGTGTGAGCCGCTCCTACGACATCGAGGGCATGCAGGTGGGCACCGTGGCCGCCGGCCGCATCGGCCTGGCCGTCCTGCGCCGGCTCAAGCCGTTCGACGTGGGCCTCCACTACACCGACCGGCACCGGCTCCCGGAGTCCGTGGAGGAGGAACTCGGCCTCACCTTCCACGAGAGCGCGGCCGACATGGTGCCCCACTGCGACGTCGTCACGATCAACGCGCCGCTGCATCCGGAGACCGAGGGACTGTTCGACGACGAGCTGATCGGCACCATGAAACGAGGCGCCTACCTGATCAACACCGCCCGCGCCAGGATCTGCGACCGCGACGCCGTCGACCGCGCACTGCGCGACGGCCACCTGGCCGGCTACGCCGGAGACGTCTGGTTCCCCCAGCCCGCCCCGCCCGACCACCCGTGGCGGACCATGCCGCACCAGGGCATGACCCCGCACATCTCCGGCTCGTCGCTGTCCGCCCAGGCCCGGTACGCGGCCGGGACCCGCGAGATCCTCGAAGCCTGGCTCACCGGCACACCCATCCGAGAGGAGTATCTGATCGTCGACGGAGGCCACCTGGCCGGCGCCGGCGCGCACTCGTACTCCACCACGCCCCCCAAGTGACCGGCGGCTGACGGCGGCTGGGACGAGACCACCCGCCGCAGAGCTCCCCGACCGAACCGGCGGAAGTGAACATCAGCGGCGGATAGCGACTCTTGGGGTGATCGATAGGCTCGCAGGCGTCTGTCCCGTTCCTCTGCGCCGAAGGCAGCCCCCTGTGAATCCGCTGACCCCCGACGATCCGCAGATCATCGATCGCTACCGGCTGGAGGGACGGCTGGGCGAGGGCGGCATGGGCGCGGTCTATCTGGGCCGGTCGCCCGAGGGCGCACCGGTCGCGGTCAAGGTCATCCGCCGTGAGCTGGCGATCGACCCCGGGTTCCGGGCCCG
Source organism: Actinoallomurus acaciae (assembly GCF_042429965.1). NCBI lineage: Bacteria > Bacillati > Actinomycetota > Actinomycetes > Streptosporangiales > Thermomonosporaceae > Actinoallomurus > Actinoallomurus acaciae. The sequence continues at coordinate 9,650 of NZ_JBHLZP010000362.1, read as the reverse complement.
GTTCGCCGGCGAGATCGCCAACGCGCGGCGGGTGGCCTCGTTCTGTACGGCGAAGGTGCTGGCCCACGGCGAGTCGGACGGCCGGCCGTACCTGGTGACCCAGTTCATCGAGGGCCCGTCGCTGTCGGACTACATCGCCGAGCACGGTGCGCTGCCCGCCGAGCCGCTGCGCGCGCTGGCCGCCGGGATCGCCACCGCGCTGGCCGCCATCCACACGGCCAAGCTGGTGCACCGGGACCTGAAGCCCGCCAATGTGATCCTCTCGGCCGGCGGGCCCCGGGTCATCGACTTCGGCATCGCCCGGGCCCTCGACAGCGACACCAAGCACACCCAGACCGGTTTCATCGTCGGCAGCCCCGGCTGGATCCCGCCCGAGCAGGTCTTCGAGAACCAGGTCGGTACGGCCGGGGACGTGTTCACCTGGGGCACCCTCATCGCCTACGCCGCCACTGGCCGCCACCCGTACGGGGAGGGCACTCTGATGGTGCTCGCCGTCCGGGCCCACCAGGGCGAGCACGACCTGACGGGCATACCCGACGACCTGCGCCCACTGGTCATAGCCGCGCTGGACGCGGACCCGGCGCGGCGGCCCGGCACCGAGCAGTTGCTCGTCGACCTCATCGGCGAGACCGACCCGGAGACCGCGGTCAGCCAGATGGTCGGTTCCCAGTGGGCGTCCAAGCTGCCGCCGCAGACGTTCGTCTCCCCACTGCCACCGGGCACGCCGCCGACCGCTGAGAGCGGGCCGCCGCGAACGGTGCTGGAGAACGGGCCGGGGGCGGGCATGCCGACGCCCGGTGTTCCGACCCGGTACGCCGCGTCCGGCCACACCCCGCCGACGGCCCAACCGCCCGGGTTCCCCTATCCGGCAGCGCCGATGGGGGCGGCCGCCGCACCGGGACGGCCCCCGCAGGGCCGCCGCGAGGGACGGTCGAGCCTCGTCTTGGTCGGCGGGCCGGTGGCGATCGTGGTGGTCGCGTTGATCGCATTGCTCGGCGTGGTGTTCTCCACCAACGACGACCATCGGCACCATGCCATGCCACCGGCCACGGCGGCCTCGCCGAGCCCCGCCCCGACGGCCAAGACCGTCTCGGATCTGTCCGGGATGTGCAGGAAGGTCGGCACGGCGGTGCCGTCCCACGCTCGATCACGCTGAAGGACAAGGACTCCTCGGCCGACCATCAGCGCTGCAGGTGGGAGGACATCAACACCGCGACCGGCCGCTACCTCACGCTGGACATCAACACCGGCAGCGGCTCCGGGGACGCCGCTGCCGTCGCCGACGCCGGCACCCAGTTCTCCGCCGACGAGAAGAACCTCGAGAACCCCAGGTTCCACAGCAGCGCGGAGACCGTGTCCGGCCTCGGCGACAAGGCCCTGGCCGCACGCACCACCGACTACGTCGACATGAAGGTGGTACACGGTCACCCCGTGCAGCACCCGAAGAGGTACTACATAGCGGGGGCCGAGGTCGTGGTCATGGTCCGCAACGTGGTCATCGACATCGAGTGGAGTGGAGCGGACTATCCGTCCTCGGTCCGCGGCTCCAGTGCCCTGCGCGGCACCAACTTCACCTATGCCAGGACCAAGGCGGAGGCAGTCACCCTCGCCCAGGAGGTCATCCAACAGCTCCCGGCCTGACCCCCGGTGACGACGGCACCACGCACGAGCTGCCGGAGACCGAGCCGCACCGCTACCACCGCAGGACACCCCGCACGGTCGGGGCGTGGGGCGGCTCTGGCGGCGGGACACTACCGAACCGCTGTGAACCGGCGGCCATGGTCGCGCGATACGGCGGTGCCGCTCGGCTCGTGAAGCACAGATATATCGGCGGCGGCCTGCCCCGAAAAGTCAATTGTCTTCTCGAAACATCGGTGCGGTCGGAGAAAACTAAGCTTCACCTTGATGTAACTATCGGCCGTCAACTGCGGAGACTCTGTTAACTCAATTTTACGGATTTCTACCGACCGGTAGCAGGGTTGACAGCGGAGCCGTGGCTCGTCTTACTCTGGATCCGCCGGAAACGGGATCAATCACGAAAAAGGTGTAGAGGAAATAATGGTGCAACCGTTAAGCGTTGCCGTCACCGGGTCTTCGGGAATGCTCGGGTCAGCCCTTTTGTCCGCCGGCTGGGACGACGTCGAATGGCTGGGAATCGACATTCGGCCGCCCGTCGGCCCGACGCCGGACGTGTTCCGCCGGATCGACGTACGTGACACCGAGAGCCTTACGGAGGCGTTCCGCGGGATCGAGGTCGTGGTCCACGCCGCGGCCGCTCTGCCGAGTTACAGCGCGAGCGAGATCGCGGCGGTGGACGTACGGGGCACCGAGTCGGTCCTCGCGGCGGCGAAGCGCGCGGGCGTCGGCAGAGTCGTGCACGTCTCCTCGACCGCCGTGTACGGCCTGCCGCGGCTGTGCCCGACACCGGAGGACTACCCCTGCGAACCGGTGGACCCCTACAGCGCCGCCAAGCGCGAGGCCGAGGTCCTGGTCGAACGGGCGCGGCGTGACGGGCTGTGCGCCCCGATCCTGCGGCCGAAGACGTTCCTCGGCGAGAATCGCCTCGGCCTGTTCGCGATGCTGTTCGAGTGGGCCGACGAAGGGCGCGACTTCCCGCTGCTCGGGGGCGGGAGGAACCGCGCGCAGATGCTCGACGTCGCGGACCTTTGCGCGGCCGTACGCGCGGCCTGCACCCTGCCGGACGCCCAGGTCGACGACACGTTCAACATCGGCGCCGACCGGTTCGGCAGCATCGGCGAGGAGTTCCAGGCCGTGCTGGACGCGGCCGGCCGCGGCGGCCGGGTGCGCGCCCTTCCCGTGCTGCCCGCCGTCGCCGCGCTGCGGGTTCTCGCCGCTCTCCGGCTGTCGCCGGTGTACGCACGACTGATCCACAAGCTCACCCGCGATTCCTTCGTCGCCGTCGACAAGGCGGCCGAGCGGCTGGGTTTCGCGCCCGAGTACGGCAACGAGGAGTCGCTGCTGCGCACCTACGCGTGGTGGCGGGAGGCCGGAAGCCGGTCTCGTACCATCGGCCGCACGCACCGCGACGCGTGGCGGCAGGGCGCGCTCCGCCTCGCGAAGGCCTTCTGCTGACCCCGAATTCTTCCCGCACACCGGTCTTCGTCGATTCGCGATCCGGAAACACAGGAACTGATTTCAGGGAGCCCCTCATGGAGAATTCAGTCTGCGCTGAGATCGGTCTGGAGCCGGCCGTCGGGGATATCGTGGTGCCGACGCGATATCCCCGTATCCGCGGAATGCTGCGTCTCATGCGTCCGCGGCAATGGGTCAAGAACGCGCTCGTTTTCGTGGCGCCGCTCGCGCTGGCGCCCGATCGGCTCGCGCACCGCCCGATTCCGATCGTCGCGGCGTTCGCCGCCTTCACCGCCGCCTCTTCGGTCGTCTACATACTCAACGACTGGCTCGACCGTGAGCGCGACCTGTTGCACCCGGAGAAGCGCAACCGCCCGCTCGCCAGCGGAGCCGTGGGCCCGGTGGGCGCCGTGCTGCTGGCCGCGCTCTGCGCGGTGCTCCTGGGCGCCGCTCTGATCCTCCTGCCCCTCGACGCGCGGCTGCTGGTCGGCGCGTACCTCGCCCTGAACCTCGCGTACTGCCTGGGGCTCAAACATCAGCCGCTGGTCGACATCAGCATCGTCGCCGTCGGCTTCGTGCTCCGGGTGGCGGCCGGGTCCGTCGCGGCCGGCGTGCCGCCGGACGCCGACCTGATGATCTGCGTGTACTTCTCCTGCCTGCTGCTCAGCCTGGGCAAGCGCCGACACGAGCTGTCCGCCCACCTCGAGGCGACCGACGCGCACGACCACCGGCCGTCGCTGCGGCAGTACTCCGTCGGCCTACTCGACAGCCTCATGGTCGTCGCGCTGGCGGCGACCGTCGTCGGCTACTTCCTCTTCGTCCGGAGCGACATGACGTTCGGCCATCCGATGATCGCCATGCTGACGTTGCCGTTCGCGGTGTTCGCGGGCGCCCGTTACCTCCAGCTGGTGGTGATCCACGACACCGGCGGCGAACCCGGCCGCGACCTGGCCCGCGACCGCGCCACGCAGGTGAACGCGGTGCTGTGGCTCGGCCTGCTCATCGTCGGCCTGAGCGTCTGAGGCCGCCGGTGAACGTATCGGTGGTGATCCCGAACTACAACTACGCCAAGACCCTCGGCGCCTGCATCGAGGCCGTGCTGGCCCAGACCCACGCGCCCGCGGAGATCGTCGTGGTCGACGACGGCAGCACCGACGGCTCGGTGGAGATCGCCCGGTCCTACGCCTGCACCGTCGTACGGACCGCCAACCGTGGCGTCTCGGCCGCCCGCAACCTCGGCGTCGCCAGGAGCAGCGGGGACGTCGTCTTCTTCGTCGACTCCGACATCGCGCTGCGGCCCGACGCGATCGAGCATGCGGTGCGGATGCTGGCCGACGACCCAGGACTCGGCTTCGTGTGCGGCGTGTACGACGATGAGCCGCTCATCGACGACGGCGTGATCGAGCGGTACAAGGTCCTGCACGGCCACTTCTGGCGCGTACGGGGCGCGGGCCCCGTCCACGCCGCCTTCTTCTCGCTCGGTGCGATCCGGCGCTCGGTCTTCGACGCGGTCGGTCCGCTCGACGAGACGCTCCGCGTCACCGAGGACGTGGAGTACGGCGCCCGGACGGCACAGGTCTCCCGCCTGGAGCTCAGCCCCGCCGTCGTCGGGCGGCACGACGATGACGACCGCCTGTCGGTGCTCCTGCGCAAGCAGTTCCAGCGCTCGGTGCCCCTGGTGGCGCTGTTCGCCGAACGGGGGCGGGGCCGGCCCCGGCTCGGCGAGACCGCCTACCGGCCGGTGGCCGCCGCGGGTGTCGCGCTCGCGGTCGTCTGCCTGCCGCTGGTGTGGTGGTCGGCGGCGCTGGGCGTGGCAGGCGTGGCGGGTCTGGCCGCCTTCGCGGTCGTCGAACGCCGGCTGTTCGGCTTCGCCCATCGTCGGCGCGGCGCCCGTTTCCTGCCGGTCTTCGTCGGCCTGCACCCGCTGATGAGCCTGACCACCGCGGCCGCCGCCGGCGTCGGCGTGTGCCGCTGGCTGGTGTCCGGCCGATTCCGCCGCCTGTACGCGAACAGCGGGACACCCGCGGTGGTCGCACCGGGCGGTGCGTCGGGTGAGTAGCGACACGACCGTCGAGACGACCCCGGCGCCGGCCGCCCCGCGGCCACACCGGCCGGCGTGGCCGGCGCGGGTCGTTCTCGTCCTGGCGTCCGTGTGGACGCTGTTCGTCCTGTTGAACCTCCTGCTTTCCGGACGCTGGTGGCCGTGGCTGGTGTTCTCGCTGGTACCGCCGCTCGCCTACCCGATCGGATGCCTGACCCTGCTGGCCGGAGGGCTCGTGCGCCGGCTGCGTACGAGGGCGTCGGCCGCAGTGTCGCTCGCCGGTCTCGTCCTCGCCCTCCCGCAGGCAGGACTGCTTCCTCAGGCCCTGTGGCACCGGGCGCCGCACACGGGCGAACGCGTGCGCGTCGTGGCCTGGAACACCGAGTACTGGCACCAGGGCGAGGACCCGGGCGCCTTCTACTCCCGGCTGCGCGGTCTCGGCGCCGACGTGTACCTGCTGTCGGAGTACCTGGGCGACGACGGCGGCAGAGTGGTCGCCATCGACGACCGCGCCGCACTGGACCGGGCGTTTCCCGGCTATCACATCGTGATCAAGGGCCAGCTCGTGACGGTGTCCCGGCTCCCCGTCGTCGGCGTGCCGTCGACGACGGACCAGGACCTGCTCCGGGTCGACCTGGCGACGCCGCGCGGCGTGCGGTTCTCCACCTACAACGTGCACGTCCCGGCCCAGCTCGACCCGACGGCGAGCCCGCTGTCCGGCCGCTTCTGGGCGACTCTCCGGCAGCGCGCGCGGGACCGTGCGCACACGTACCGGGCCGTCCGGGGGAGCGCCGGGGCCGACACCTCGCCCGGTGTGATCGCCGGCGACCTCAACACGACCGCGTCAATGGGCGACCTGCGCAAGGCGGCCGGTCTGGGGGCGGACGCCGCGCTCGCCGGCGGGAGCGCCGTCCCGCTGTCGTGGAACGCCCACCACCCGATCCGGCTCTGGCGGCTCGACTGGATGTTCACGCGCGACGGCCTGAGCGCTCGCCACTACCGTCTGCTGGACCCCTGGGGGACCTCCGACCACCGCGTCCAGCTCATGGACGCCGTGGTGGAGGAGCGGTCGTGACGGCCGCGCGGCGCTGGGCTCGCCGTACGGTGACCATCGTGGTGCTGGCCGCCAGCGCGGCCTTCCTCGTCCGCTCGTGCACGTCCGGTTCGGCCGACGTCGCGGGGACCGTGGCGAGGATCGGCCCCTGGCTGCTGGTGGCCGAGGTCCCCCTGCTCGCCGGACTGTGGCTCACCGCGCTGGCCTGGCGCGAGCCGCTGCGGCACCTGTCCGGCCCGCTGAGCCGGGCACAGGCCGTACGTCTGTTCGCCGCGGGCCAGCTCGGAAAATACGTGCCCGGCGTCATGTGGTCGGTCATCCTGCAGGCGCGGCTGGCCGAGGCGACCGGCATCACCACCGCCCAGATCGCGGCGGCGTTCGGCGTCTACGCCGCGGTCTCGATCGTGACCGGCGTGGCGGTCGGCGCCCCGGTGGCGGTGCTGGCCGCCGCCGGACCGCTTCTCGCCGTACTCGGCGCCGTCGCCGCGGGCGCGCTCCTGGCGGCCACGCCGTACGCGGTCACCGCGGCGATCGGCCTGGCGCGCCGGGTGCCCGTCATCGGCCATCGCCTGACCGCCGTCCCCCGTGACACTCTGCGCCGGTCCGTGCTGTTGAACACCGCGTCCTGGCTCGTCTCCGGGGCGCACCTGTGGGTGCTCGCGGTCGCGCTCGGCGCCGGCTGGGAGTCCGCTCTGATCCCCTGCCTGGGCGGGTTCGCGCTCAGCACCGCGCTGGGCAGCCTCGTCGTCGTGGTCCCCGACGGCATCGGGATCCGCGAGTCGGTGCTGGCCCTGGCGCTGACCTCCTGCCTGCCACCAGCCGAGGCGGCGGTCGCCGCGCTGGGCAGCCGCCTGCTGCTGGCCTCGGCCGACGTCATCGCCTTCGCCTACGGCACCTGGGCCGGGCGCCGTGCGCGCCGTCCCCTCGCCGTACGACACACCATCGGAGAGCTGCCGTGAACGACTACGACCTGTGTGTGGCCGTCAACTATTACACGCCCTACGTCAGCGGGCTCACCGAGGTGGCTCGCGTGGTCGCCGAGGGGATGGCCGCGCGGGGCCGGCGCGTCGCCGTCGTCGCCTGCCGCCACGACCCGGCTCTGCCGCCGGTCGAGCGCCTGAACGGCGTCGACGTGTACCGCGTACCGGTGCTCACCACGATCGGGCGGGGCCTGGTCAGCCCGGCCTTCCCCCGCACCGTACGGCGGATCGCCCGCCGCTCGCGCGTCCTCCACCTTCACCTTCCGATGCTGGAGGCGGCGGCGATCGCGGCTCGCTCCCCGGTGCCGGTCGTGTCGACGTACCACATCGACCTGTGGCTGCCGCCGGGGCCGGTCAACCGCGCGGCGATGGCGGCCGCCCGGCGATCGGCGGCGCTCACCCTGCGCTGGAGCGACGCGGTCGTCGTGAACAGCGAGGACCAGGCGGAGCACTCGGAGCTGTGGCGCGTGCTCCGCCGTACCGACCGGCGGGCGATCGCGGCGCCGTGCGCCGACCGCCGTGGCGGCGAGCCCCGCTACCGCGACTCCGGCGGGCTGCACATCGGCTTCCTCGGTCGCATCGTGCCCGACAAGGGTCTGCCGTACCTGCTGGCCGCCTTCGACGGCGTCGAGGACCCCGACGCCCGGCTGCTCATCGGCGGCGACTACACGACCGTCGCGGGCGGCAGCGTCATCGAGGAGATCAGGGCCGCCGCGGACCGCGACCCGCGCATCCGCATCCTCGGCCTGCTCGGAGGCCAGGAGATCGACGACTTCTACCGCTCGATCGACGTCTTCGCGCTGCCATCGGTCGCGGAGTCGTTCGGCATCGTCCAGGCCGAGGCGATGATGTGCGGCATCCCGTCGGTCACCACCGACCTGCCCGGCGGACGCCATCCCGTACGGGCGACCGGACACGGCCGGATCGTCCCGGTCGGCGACCCCGTGGCGCTCCGCGCGGCCCTGCTGGAGACCGCGACGTGGGACGCTGAGCGACGGAAGGCCGGGGCGGCGCGGGCCCGGGAACTGTTCGGGGTGGCCGGGTGCCTCGATCGCTATGCTGCCCTCTTCGACGAACTGACCGGGAGCACCGCCGTACGCTCCCGCGAAATGGAGGCATCCGCATGAGCGCCGTACGCCACGACGCGAGCCGGATGTGCCTGGGCACGATGTACTTCGGCACGACGGTCCCCGAGGACACCGCGCGGCGGTTGCTGGATCGCTACCTCGAACGCGGCGGCCGCCTGATCGACACGGCCAACTGCTACTGCTTCTGGGCCGACGGCGGCACCGGCGAGGAGTCGGAAGAGGTCATCGGCCGCTGGATGGAGGACCGCGGGGTCCGCGAGGAGATCCTGCTGGCCACCAAGGTCGGCTCCCGCCCCGAGCCGCCGGGCTCGCCGTGGCCGGAGTCCGCAGAGGGCCTGCGCCCGAAGGTGATACACGAGCAGTTCGCCCGCAGCGCCGAACGCCTGCGCACCGACCGTTTCGACGTGTATTTCGCCCACGTCGACGACGCGGACACCGAGTTGGAGGAGACCGCGGAGGCGTTCGACGCGCTGGTGAAGGCCGGCTCGGTCGGAATGCTCGGAGCCAGCAACATCAGCCCCGAACGCTTCGCGGCGGCGAGGGAGACGGCGGCGAAGCACGGCTGGGCACCGTACGAGATCATCCAGTTGCGCCACACGTACCTGCTGCCGGACCCGAACGTGGACTATTCGCCCCAGCGCGCGATCGACGGTCCGCTGCTGGAGTACACGGCGGCGCAGGGCGACATCCTGTTGCAGGGATACTCGCCGTTGCTCGGCGGCACGTACACACGGGAGGACCGCGAGCTGGCACCGGAGTACCGCGGCGCGGACAATGCCCGCCGACTGGAGACGGTACGACGGCTGAGCGGGTCGCTCGGCATCACACCGAACCAACTCGTCCTCGCCTGGATGGCGGGTGGCGACCCACCGATCACACCGGTCCTGGGCGTGAGCACGGTCGCCCAACTCGACGAGGCCATGGACGGCGTGACCTACGACCTGCCCCCATCGATCCGCGCGGAACTCGACACGATCCGCTGACCGGAGAACTCCGCCGCGAACCGACCATCGGCCCCAGCCGCGACTGCCAACCCCAAGAGAGAAACCCTCCGACTCCGAAGGCCCGGAGGGTTTCCGATGCCCTAAGGACTCGAATCAGAATGATTCGACGTATTGGTCGATCTTGGTTGCCTTGAGTACGTGGTTGGACGGGGCGTTGTGCTCGTCAGGGTGATTTCGCGCTGCGGGGGGCTGCCGATCCGTTCCGTGGCTGTGTCGGGTGGTGTGTCATCGGTGGTGGTGGCGGCCGTATGTCGTCGCGTGGTCCATCATGTTCCGCAGGTTTTCGGGGGTGTCAGCTGTGCGGCGTCACCGATGGTCTCCACCCAGAGGGTGCCCAGGTATTCCGGCGAGGCCCCGGACAGGAACGTCCGTACGCGCGACCAGGCGCCG
>NZ_JBHLZP010000361.1:8572-9368 GCF_042429965.1 Actinoallomurus acaciae | reverse complement strand
GTGCGGGGGACGCGGACGTGCGGGGGACGCGGACGTGCGGGGGACGCGGACGTGCGGGGGACGCGGACGTGCGGGGCGCGCGGGGCGCGCGGGTGGAGATCCCGGTGAACCGGTGCCGCCGACGCCGACCGCTTTCGCGCCGGAGAGGCGACCTACGGGGTCGCCAAGACTCGATCGCGCGGTGACGTCACCAAGGCTCGACCGTGTTGACGCCGCCGAGGATCGGACCGCGCTGACGTCACCGTAATTCGACCGCGCTGACATCACGGAGATTCGACCACACTGACGTCACCACGGCTCGACCACACTGACGTCACCGAGATTCGACCACTGACGTCGCCGAGGTTCGATCGCGCGGTGACGTGGCCAGGCTTGATCGCGCGTCGACGCCGTCGGGCTCGATGGGTCGCCGTCTACTCTGACAGCTTTCGGGGGCAGTGGCCGTGGCGGTTCCCCGCAGGCCCCGCCGTTCCCGCGTGCGCGACTACCGCTGTTCCCGCGCGGCTCGCTCTCGGGAGTGCGAAGAAGGCGCGCATACGGCGGGTCGAGAAGGACTTGGCAAGGCTGCGGAGCTGGGAGCCGACAAGGGGCTCGGAGCCAGAGGTGCTTGGAACAGGAGGGGCTCGGAGCCAGAGGGGCTCGGAGCCAGAGGGGCTCGGAGCCAGAGGGGCCCGGAGCCAGAGGGGCTCGGAGCAGGAAGGGCCCGGAGCCAGAGGGGCTCGGAGCAGGAAGGGCCCGGAGCAGGAAGGGCCCGGAGCAGGAAGGGCCCGGAGCAGGAAGGGCCCGGAGCAGGAAG
>NZ_JBHLZP010000361.1:0-8515 GCF_042429965.1 Actinoallomurus acaciae | reverse complement strand
AGGGCCCGGAGCAGGAAGGGCCCGGAGCAGGAAGGGCCCGGAGCAGGAAGGGCCCGGAGCAGGAAGGGCCCGGAGCCAGAGGGGCTCGGAGCAGGAGGCCCTCGGACAGGAAGGGGGCGTCGGTAGGGGGCTTGGAGCAGGAAGGGGCTTAACGGCCCACGCCGAGGCCTGTACGACGACGCCCTCGTAGAACTCATCGAACCGTGGGAAGGACGCGGCTGTACGGCCAGAAAGATCGTTCTCGGTGTCGGCGGCCGTACCGATGCTCCTCAACCCCGGCCGGGGCCGTCGGCTTAATGACGTTGGTAGGCGAGTGTCAGCTTTCGGGGAGTTCCAGGTCGCTCTTGGCGAGTTCTTCGACGTTGACGTCCTTGAAGGTCACCACGCGGACGCTCTTCACGAAGCGGGCCGGGCGGTACATGTCCCAGACCCAGGCGTCCTGCATCGTGACCTCGAAGAAGACCTCTCCGTTGTCCGTGCTGCGCACCTGCAGGTCGACCGTGTTGGTCAGGTAGAACCGGCGCTCGGTCTCCACGACGTACGCGAACAGGCCGACGACGTCGCGGTACTCGCGATAGAGCTGGAGCTCCATCTCGGTCTCGTATTTCTCGAGATCCTCTGCGCTCATGGCCGTTCCCCTCCCCGTACCACCGGCTCAGGCGACATCCGCCCGGCCGGCGGTGTCTTCGTACTCTGATGCGTCCCAGTCGGCTTCCCCGTTGACCGGGGCATCCTCTTCCTCCGCGGAGCCCGTGACCACGCAAGTCTCCTCGATCTCCCCGTTCGCCGCGCGTGCCACGTTGATGAAAGAACGCCGATGTTCGGGACACGGACCATGCTCTCTAAGCGCTGCCGTGTGCGCTCGTGTCACATATCCCTTGTGCACGGCGAAACCGTACTCCGGATACCGCTCGTGCAGATCGGTCATGATCCGGTCTCGTGTCACCTTCGCCACGATCGAGGCGGCGGCGACGCATGCGGCCACGCGGTCGCCCTTGGGCATCGGGAGGCCGGGCGTCACCAGGCCGGGTACCCGGAAGCCGTCGGTGAGGACGTAGCCCGGCACCATGGTCAGGCCCGCCAGCGCCCTGCGCATGCCGGCGATGTTGCACCGGTGCAGTCCGATCTGGTCGATCTCCTCACGAGGGATCACCAGCGCGCACCAGGCGGGTGCCGTCTCGGTGATCTCCGCGTAGAGGCGTTCGCGGCGGGCGGCGGTGAGCAGTTTCGAGTCCGCCAGTCCTTCGAGACGTCCTCGGCGTGGCGGCGCCAGCACGACCGCGGCGACCACGAGCGGTCCCGCACACGCTCCCCGCCCTGCCTCATCGACCCCTGCGACCGGGCCCAGCCCGGCGCGTTCGAGTACCCGCTCGTAGGCGTACAGCCCGGCGTCACGCCGAGGAGTGAGACCACGGGGGCGGTGAGCCCGGACATCGATGTGCACATGACGCAGGGTACGTCGCCAACGGCCGCGCCCGCGCTCGAACGCCGGCAGGACAGGGCCCCCGGAGCCGAGATGGCCCAGGTGAGAAGGGCTGATCGTCCCGCCCCGGACACCCGAAAGACCTGTCATATCCTTTTCAGGCGCCGCGCAGGGGAAAGTGATCCGTCGCCAGAGCCTCGGTCATATCTCGATCGAACGGCAGCATTGACACCACAGCCACCGAACACTGTTTTCTGCCACATAAGGGCATAAAACGCCCCTCCGCCGTGGAAAGAGACCAGGATCGGCCAAGTCGCGGCTGCCGCCGGCGGCTCGGCAAGGAAATCCGGATCCGAGGCAGGCCGGACGTCGGCCATGCAAAAGACGTGGCATGCGCGCCCCAACGGCGCCCACACCCACCCGGAGGAACGGCTACGGCCGAACGCCTTGCCCGACGACGTCTCAGCAGGACGCTCGACGCTCAGTACCAGCGTCGCCGCGCTCGGGCACGTCGAGCGGCCCCGATCGAGCCGACCATGCCCCGGCCGGCCACGCCCCGGCCGGCCACGCCCGTGCCGGCGGTGCCGGCCGGGTCGGTCAGCGGGAGCGGCGGGCGCGGATGCGGCGGCGTAGGAGTGTGATCGGCACGGCGCCGATCAGGCCCAGAGCCAGCGGCGTCTCCGGCAGGACGCCGTTCGCCAGCCCCGGAGCGTCGAAGGTCGACGGGATCGACAGCGTCTTGATGCGGGACAGCGGCCAGACGATGACGAAGGCTCGGCCGATCACGCGGCTCTCCGGGATCGTGCCGCCGCCCGGGTCGCCGATGTGGCCGCGCGAGTCGTACGACACCTCGCGGTGGTCGCCCATCACCCACAGGTGGCCCGCCGGCACGGTGACCTTGAACTTGCTGTCCGAGGGCCGGTTCTGCTCGCCCGTCTGCGGGTCGGTGTAGATGTAGGACGACTCGGCGAGCGGGTGTCCGTTGACGGTCACGCGCCCCTGGGCGTTGCAGCATGCCACGTGGTCGCCCGGAACGCCGATGACGCGCTTGATGTAGTCCTTCTCCCCCGGCACGACCCCGAACGCGCTGCCGACCGCGTGCAGCACCTTCGACACCGGGTTCTTCGGCTGCGGGTACTGGACCTCCGGGTCCCAGGAGTCGAGTCCGTTGAAGACGACGACGTCACCGCGCTTGATGTCGCGCGTGTGGTAGACGATCTTGTTGACCAGGACGCGGTCGCCGACCTTGAGGGTGTTCTCCATCGACTGGGACGGGATGTAGAACGCCTGCACCGCGAAGGCCTTGATGACCAAGGCGAGCGCGAGCGCCACACCGACCAGGATGGGCAGTTCTTTCCAGAACGACCCCTGTTTCTTCTTCTTGCGCCCCTTCTGTCCCGACCCATCGTCGCCGGGGCGCTCGGAGTCGGTCTCGTCCCCGACCAGGGCCGCGTCGCCGGGCGGGCCGTTCGGCCGGCGCCCTTCGCCGTTCACGCCGTCCCGAGAGTCCCCGGATATGTCGTGGCGCGTTTCACCGGAAGTGGGCGCGGGCTCGCGCAGGCCCTGCTCGTCGTCGCTCATCATTGGGAAGCCTAATGCCCTAAGGCCGCACGGGAGGTTATCGGCCGCGTGTCGTCTCCGGCAAGGACGCCGGAGTCATCCGAATAGAGAACTTCGCCCTGGAACGCCATTGCGCCGTCCCGGACGATTCGCAGTGCCCGTTGTACCCGTAAGGCCCCGCCGACTCAACTTGACCTTGCCGAGACTTGACCTTCCGTCCGACGATGGCGCCCGAAAGAAGACGGCCTTGCGGCATGCCTCCCGATTTCCGGGCCGCGATATCGATGGCCGGAAGTGGCAACCAGGCCACCAGCGGAACGGACACGCCACCCGGCCGGGACACCACTCGAGGCGGGCCTCTTGGAGCCGTACGCCACGCCGGACCAACGCCGTCCGACCGGAACGAACAACGCGGCCGGCCGCGCACCCCAAAGAGCCGTTCCAGGCACCAAAACGCCGAACCTCCCGAACGCGGGCCGTTTCCGGCGGATCGGTTCGGGAGGAGGGCTTCGCCGGAGGCGCGCTCAGTTCTCGCGCTTCTCCTTGATGCGCGCGGCCTTGCCGCGAAGGTCGCGGAGGTAGTAGAGCTTGGCGCGGCGGACGTCACCGCGGGTGACGACCTCGATCTTGTCGATCGACGGGCTGTTGAGCGGGAACGTGCGCTCCACGCCCACGCTGTAGCTCACCTTGCGGACGGTGAAGGTCTCGCGAGCGCCGCCGCCCTGGCGCCGTATCACCACGCCCTGGAAGACCTGGATACGGCTGCGGCTTCCCTCGGTCACGCGCACGTGGACCTTGAGCGTGTCACCCGGGCGAAAGTCCGGTACGTCCGACCGCTTCGCGGCGTTCTCGATCTCCTGGATCAGGGTGTGCATGACTGAGGTTCCTCGTGTTGGACACGCGCACGGCACAGGGCGCCGCAACGCGATGGGATCTTCTGGGAAGTCTGGGCGCGCCCAGCCTGAGGCCGGGCCGACATCTCAGTGTGCCATATGTTCGCCGTCGATCGGAAAACCGGCCTCCGCCAGGGTACGCCGATCGACGTCGTCCAGGGTGTTGCGAGCGATCAATTCGGGTCTCGTCGCGGCCGTACGGCGCAGGGCCTGGTCGCGCCGCCACCGGGCGATCGCGCCGTGGTTGCCCGACATGAGCACCGGGGGGACGTCGCGTCCGCGCCAGGTCGGAGGCTTGGTGTACACCGGGCCCTCGAGCAGCGCCGCCATCCGGCCCGGTGCGAACGAGTCGTCGCTCACCGAGTCGGCGTTGCCCAGCACGCCGGGCAGAAGCCGCGTCACCGCCTCGACGATGACGAGCACGGCCGACTCTCCTCCCGCGAGGACGTAGTCGCCGATGCTCACCTCATCGACCGGCATCCGCGACCGCGCGTCCTCGATCACCCGGGCGTCGATGCCCTCATAGCGTCCGCACGCGAACACCAGCCACGGCTCCCCCGCGTACGCGACGGCCGTCTCCTGGGTGAACGGGCGCCCGCCGGGCGTGGGTACGACCAGCCGCGGCGCCGACCCGGCCGGGGCGATCGCGTCGAGGGCGTCGCCCCACGGCTCGGGTTTCATCACCATGCCGGGGCCGCCGCCGTACGGGGTGTCGTCCACCGTACGGTGCCGGTCGTGGGCCCAGCCGCGCAGGTCGTGTACGTGGACGTCGACGTCGCCGCGCTGCCGGGCCTTGCCCAGCAGCGAGACGCCGAGCGGCGCGAAGTAGTCCGGGAAGATCGTGATGATGTCGAGTCGCATGGGGGTCTCTACTCGAGCAGACCGGGCGGCGGGTCGAGGACGACGCGGCCGGCGGGGAGGTCGATGGTCGGGACGATCGCGCCGACGAACGGCACCAGCGCCTCGTCGCCGCTCGGGCGGCGCAGGACCAGCAGGTCCTGACCGTGGTGTTCGACGTCCACGATCTCACCGAGCTCGGTGCCGTCCGGGTCCACGGCGGCCAGCCCGATCAGCTCGTGATCGTGGAACTCCTCCGGATCGTCGCTCGGCGGGATCTCGGCGGAGTCGACGAGCAGCAGCAGGCCGCGGAGCGCCTCGGCGGCCGTGCGGTCGTCGATCCCGGCGAACCGCACCAGCAGGCGGCCCGAGTGCGCGCGGACCGTCTCCACCGTCAGCGTGCCCGCGTCCTCGGTGGCGAGTGAGGATCCGGGGGCGAACCGCGCGGCCGGGTCGTCGGTGCGCACGTCGACGCTGACCTCGCCGCGGACGCCGTGCGGGCGGCCGATACGGCCGACGACGAGCTGCATCAGGCCCCGTCCCGTACGCGTCGGAACGACGCCGAGATCCCCGGCGGCACGGTGGCGGCCGGGGATCGGACGGGCGTGGATCCTTCGTGGGGCCGAGGCATCGGCGACCCGGGCGCCGCGGCGCGGGCCGGGGATCCGGAGGACACCGTCAGCGCGCCTCGTTGAGGTCGAGCAGGTCGACGCGGACGTATCGCCCTCCGGCGATGGCGCCCATGACGGTGCGCAGGGCCTTGGCGGTACGGCCGTTGCGCCCGATGACCTTACCGAGGTCGTCGGGGTGCACGCGTACTTCGAGGACCCTGCCGTTGCGAAGCCGGCGCGCCCGCACCCGAACCTCGTCTGGATGCTCGACAATGCCGCGCACCAGGTGTTCGAGCGCCTCTTCGAGCACGCTACGCCTCGCTCTTGGCTTCGGCGGCGTCCTCGGCCGGCTGCTCCTCCGCCTTCGCCTCGTCCTTCTTGGCCTTCTTCGGCGCGGCCTTCTTGGACTTCGGCTGGGTCGCCTTGCCCTCGGGCTCGTTCGCCGTCGCCTTGAGAGCGGCGGCGAAGACCTCGGCCTTGTCCGGCTTCGGCTCGGCGACCTTCAGCGTGCCCTCGGCACCCGGCTCGCCCTTGAACTTCTGCCAGTCGCCGGTGACCTTGAGGATCGCGAGGACGGGCTCGGTGGGCTGGGCGCCGACGCCCAGCCAGTACTGCACCCGCTCGGAGTCGACCTCGATGAGCGAGGGCTCCTCCTTCGGGTGGTACTTGCCGATCTCCTCGATGGCGCGGCCATCGCGCTTGGTGCGGGAGTCGGCAACGACGATCCGGTAGTACGGTGCCCGGATCTTCCCCAGACGCTTGAGCTTGATCTTGACTGCCACGGGTGTGGTGTTCTCCAGATTCGAAATGGATGAGCGGACGGGCGCCGGGTGGGGACCTGCGCTGCCGCTCGGAAGGACACGGCTCGCCCGGGTTGAGAGAGGGTCCCTGACTGACCGCGGTTCCAGCCTGTCATTCTGCCAGACGATCGCGGTGAAGTCGCAATCGATCAGGGTCCTGTTTCTCCCGACCAACCGCCTCGGCCGGCCTCCCGCGCCGACTTTCACCGTCGGCCGTACGACAAAACAGACGATCACCGCACCATCGGCGGAATTCGGTTATTTCTTGTTCTTCGGGTCCTGCAGCTTGGACAGATCCGGCATCTGGAAACCCGGAGGCAGCTGTCCCGGCAGGCCGCCGCCCAGGCCGGGCGGCAGTCCCTTCGGCAGGGCGTCCTGCTTGGCGCCGCCCTTGCCGGCCCCCTCCTGGGCGCGCTTGCGCGGGTCACCGCTGCGCTGGCGGCCCTTCTTGTTCTTCTTGTTGTTGGCCTTGACCGCCTTGCGGCGAGTGCCCGGCATGCCGGGGATGCCCATCCCGCCGGCCATCTGACGCATCATCTTCTGCGCGTCGAAGAAGCGGGTGACCAGGTTGTTGACCTCGGTCACGGAGACGCCGGAGCCCTTCGCGATGCGCGCACGCCGCGAGCCGTTGATGATCTTCGGGTTGCGCCGTTCGTCGGGCGTCATCGAGTTGATGATGCCGCCCACCCGGTCGAGATCGCGGTCGTCGATGTCGTCGATCTGCTCCCGCATCTGCCCCATTCCGGGCATCATTCCGAGCAGGTTCTTGATCGGCCCGAGCTTGCGGATCATCTGCATCTGCTCGAGGAAGTCCTCGAGGCTGAAGTCCTCACCCGAGGCGAACTTCGAGGTCATCTTCTCGGCCTGCTCGGCGTCGAACGCCTTTTCGGCCTGCTCGATCAGGGTGAGGATGTCACCCATGTCGAGGATCCGCCCGGCCATCCGGTCGGGGTGGAAGACGTCGAAGTCCTCGAGCTTCTCACCGGTCGAGGCGAACATGATCGGCTGACCGGTGATGTGGCGCACCGACAGCGCGGCGCCACCGCGCGCGTCGCCGTCGAGCTTGGTGAGCACGACGCCGTCGAAGCCGACACCGTCGACGAACGCCTGCGCCGTCGTGACCGCGTCCTGGCCGATCATCGCGTCGACGACGAAGAGGATCTCGTCGGGCTTCACCGCGTCACGGATGTCGGCGGCCTGGCGCATCATCTCCTCGTCGATGCCCAGCCGGCCGGCCGTGTCGATGATGACCACGTCGTGCTGCGCGTGCCGCGCGTGCTCGATCGAACGCCGGGCCACCTCGACCGGGTCACCGACGCCGTTGCCCGGCTCGGGCGCGTACACCGGCGTGCCGGCACGCTCGCCGAGCACCTGGAGCTGCTGCACGGCGTTGGGTCGCTGGAGGTCGGCGGCGACGAGCAGCGGCGCGTGGCCCTCGTTCTTCAGCCAGCGTGACAGCTTGCCCGCCAGCGTCGTCTTACCCGAGCCCTGCAGGCCCGCCAGCATGATCACGGTCGGAGGCGTCTTGGCGTACCGCACCCGCCGCGTCTCGCCGCCGAGGATGTTGATCAGCTCGTCGTTGACGATCTTGACGACCTGCTGGGCGGGGTTCAGCGCCTGGGACACCTCCGCGCCGGCGGCCCGCTCTTTGATCTGCGCGATGAAATCCTTGACGACGGGCAGCGCCACGTCGGCCTCGAGCAGCGCGATGCGAATCTCGCGCGCCGTGGCGTTGATGTCCGACTCGGACAGCTTGCCCTTGCTGCGCAGTGAGGAGAAGACCGTAGTCAGCCGGTCGGAAAGCGTCTCGAACACGTGTCTGGCCAGTCCTAGGAGCTTCGGGGATCGACCTACCACACTATCCGTTCGACAGGCCTGGGGCATGACGGTCGGCGCGCGGCCCCGGACATCGGCGGCGTCTCAGCGAAGACCGTCGTAGCGCAGCAGCCGTGGCCGCACCGCGCCGCAGGCACAGCGGGTGTAGACCAGCACACCCTCCGACGTGAAATGCCGCGAGACGACGGTGTACGGGGGTTCCTGCGGGCTGCCGCATCGATGGCACCGGTTCATGCCGCCAGTGTCGGCCGCCCCTACAGTTGAGGTCCAGCTCATCTTTTCACCAATGACCATGTGAGGAAATCGCATGATCGAGTCGGTCGACCTGCGTCGTCTCCAGGTACTGCGCCTCGTGCACCGCCACGGAACGGTCACGGCGGCCGCCGACGTCCTCCACCTCACGCCGTCCGCCGTCTCCCACCAGTTGCGCCAGCTCGCGCGCGAGACCGGCGTCGCGCTGCTGGAGCCCGACGGACGCCGCGTCCGTCTCACGCCCGCCGGCCGCGCCCTGGTCGCCCACGCCGACGCTCTGCACGCGGGCTGGGAGCGGGCGCG
>NZ_JBHLZP010000360.1:0-8527 GCF_042429965.1 Actinoallomurus acaciae | reverse complement strand
ACCGCTCGACGATCGGGCCGGCCCGCCCGTCGTTCCACAGGATGGCGGGGCCGGTCGGTTCTCCGGCGGCGTCGACGAGCCAGCTCCCGTCGCCCTGCGCGGTCAGCGCCAGGTGGGTGACGGGCGCGTCCAGGCGCCCGGCCACCTGCCGGACTCCGCGGACGACCGCCTGCCAGACCTCGGTCAGGTCCTGTTCGGCGTGGCCGGGCGCCGGGCGGCGCACGGTGGTGGCCCGGCGCTCGACCGCGAGCTCGGCGCCGTCCTCGCCGTACCCGACCGCCTTGATCATTGTGGTGCCCGCGTCGACGCAGACGACGGCCATGACTGTCCTTTCCTCTCGTCAGGCGCGGCCGTGAGACGCGCGGGATCGGCGGGCCACCGCGTCGAGCGCCACCGCGAGCAGCAGCACCGCCCCGGTGACCATGTAGCGGTAGGAGGAGTCGAGGTTCAGCAGGGTGAGCCCACTGGAGATCGACTGGATGACGACGATGCCGAACAGCGCGGCGAACGCGCTGCCCCGCCCGCCGAACAGGCTCGTGCCGCCGATCACCACGGCGGCGATCGCGTTGAGGTTGACGTCGCCGCCGCCGCTGCTCTGGTTCGACGCGGCGAGGCGAGCCGCGGCCAGGACGCCGCCGATCGCGGCGAGCGTCGTGCACAGCACGAACGCCGAGGTGTAGACGGCCTTGACGTTGATGCCCGCCCGGCGCGCCGCCTCGACGTTGCCGCCCACCGCGTAGATCGACTTACCGTACTTCGTGCGCGTCAGCACGTAGTGCGTCACCAGGACCAGGGCGAGGAACAGCACGAACATCCAGCCGACGCCGCGGGTGCGGCCCAGGTACCAGACGGCCACGCCGGCCCCGATGAGCAGCACGAGGCTGCGGAGCAGCAGTCCCTGGATCGACGCCGCGGCGAGCCCGGCCCGGCGGCGCTCCCGCGCCCGCAGGAAACCGCTGGCGAACAGCGCGGCCGCCGCGACCACGATCAGCGTGTACGACAGCCACTGCGGCACGAAGTCGAGCTGGGCGAAGGTGACCAGCCCGGAGTCGAACGGCAGGTTGATCGAGCCCGCGGCGCCGAGCACCCACAGCTGGATGCCGAGGAAGCCGAGCAGGCCGGCGAGCGTGATGACGAAGCTGGGCACGCCGAGCCGGTTGAACACCTGCGCGTACAGCCAGCCGACCACCCCGGAGACCACCACCGCGGTCGGGACGGCCAGCCACGGCGACAGCCCATGGCCGACGAACAGGATGGCGGTGACCGCCGCGGCCATTCCGCTGAGCGAGCCGATCGACAGGTCGATCTGCCCGACGAGCAGCATGAACCCGACGCCGAGCGCGATGACGCCGACCGGTACGCACTCCAGCGTGAGGTTGACCAGGTTGGTGCTGGACAGGAAGACCGGGTTGAGGATCTGCATCACCGTCCAGATCACCACCAGGCCGACCACGACCGGCAGCACGCCGAGGTCGCCACCGCGGAACCGGCTCGTCAGCGCGCGCAGCCCGCCGCCGTACTCCTCCACGGTCGTCTCGCCCCGCGTCGGCGCGGGCGCCGTGCCGAGGTCACTCATCGTCGGCCTCCTTCACCGAGTCGGTGGCGCGGCGCCCGCGCCGGGCGCGCCTGGTCACGGCGTTGTCGGTGGCGCCGGTGATCGCCGTGACGATCTCCTCGGAGGTGGTCTCGAGCGCGTCGAAGACGCCGTTGTTGCGGCCCAGGCGCAGCACGGCCACCTTGTCGGCGACCGCGAGCACGTCGGCCATGTTGTGGCTGATCATGATCACTCCGTGGCCGCGCTCGCGCAGCCGGTCGATCAGGTTGAGCACCTCGGCGGTCTGCGCGACGCCCAGCGCGGCGGTCGGTTCGTCGAGGATGACGATCTTCGGATCGCCGAGCAGGGACCGGGCGATCGCGACGGTCTGCCGCTGACCGCCCGACAGCGCGGCGACCGGGATGCGCACCGTCGGGATCTTTGCCGAGAGCTGGTCGAGCAGCTCGCGCGAGCGCACCTCCATCGCCACGTCGTTGAGCCGCAGCGCCCGCAGCTCGCGGCCGAGGAAGAGGTTCTCGATCACGTTGAGGTTCTCGCAGAGCGCGAGGTCCTGGAACACGGTGGCGATGCCGAGCGACTGGGCCGCGGCCGGACTCGGGATCGCCACCGTACGGTCCTCGAACGTGATGGTGCCCGCGTCGGGCGCGTGGACGCCCGACAGCACCTTCACCAGCGTGGACTTCCCGGCGCCGTTGTCACCGACGATGGCGACGACCTCGCCGGCCGCCACGTCGAGGTCGACCTCGGTGAGCGCGGCGACGGCGCCGAAGGTCTTGGTGATACCCCGGAGGGACAGCAGCGTGCCCGCTTCGGTGGGCGATGTGGACATGACGTTTCCTACTGGTCCTCGTCCTACTTGATGCCGAGCTTGGCGCAGGCCGCCGCGTACGTCTGGGTGCAGACGGCGGAGGGCTTGAGCGCGCCGCCCGGGCCGAGCAGCACCTTGGCGATGTTGTCCTGGGTGACCACGGTCGGCGTGAACAGCTGCGACGGCGTGTTGAACAGGGTGGTCTGGGCCGCGGGCGGCTTGCCCTGGACGAACTGGTACGTCACGGTGGCGGCGGCCTCAGCGACGATCTTGATCGGCTTGGAGATCGTGTTGTACTGGTCGCCGGCGATGATCCGTTGAGCCGCGGCGAGCTCGGCGTCGTTGCCGGTCACGGGCGGCACGTCCGCGCCCGCGGCCTTGAAGGCGGCGATGGCGCCGCCGCCGGTGCCGTCGTTGGCCGCGACCACACCGCCGATCTGGCCGCCGAACTTGCTGATCTGGCCGCTCACCCAGTCCTGCGCCTTGGAGGGGTCCCAGTTCGGCGTGTCGTACTCGGCGAGCAGCTTGATCCCGCTGGTGTCGACGGCGCTGTGGATGCCCTTCTTGATCAGCCCGGCGGCGGCGTCGGTCGGCGAGCCGTTGACCTCCAGGATCCCGCCCTTGATCTTCTTCTCCTTGAGGTGGTCGACCAGCGACTGGGCGATCAGGGCACCGATCTTCTGGTTGTCGAAGGAGACGTAGTAGTCGGCCTTGGTCGTCGGGATCGGCCGGTCGTAGGCGATGACCTTCACGCCCTGCGACTGCGCGTTCCGCACGATCGTGGCGGCCGCCGCCGAGTCGACCGGGTCGATGACGATGGCCTTGACGCCCTGGGCCAGTACCGAGCTGGCCTGCTGCTGCTGCTTCGCGGCGTCGGCTCCGGCGTTCTGGTAGAGCACGGTGCAGCCGGGGCAGAGCTGCTTCATCTTGGCCTTGAACAGCGGCGCGTCGTACAGCTCGTAGCGGGTCGACGCGATGTCCGGCATCAAGAACGCGATCTTCGCGTCCTTGCTGCCGCCGGACCCGCCGGATCCGTTCGACGAGCACGCCGCCGCCGCGGTCAGCGCGATCAGGGTGGCCGCGGCCGCGGCGGCCGTTCTGGGCAGGAGCTTCTTCACGTTCTCCTCCGGCGAAAGGGGTACGAGGAGGCACGGCGGCCATCGGGTCACCGTCAGTTGACGTGATGAACACAACACCTCAGGCGCGAAGAATGTCAAGATTCTCGCCGTACTTAACACTGATCACTGTTAATAACTGTTAAGAGGCGCGAGGTCCGGGCCGCCGCGGCGGCTCACCAGCACGCGGTATCCGCCCTGTGACGGCGAAGTGGGGTGTATGTTACTTTCCACGCCAACATCACACCGCGGCGTACTCGGGGAGGGAGCTCAGGTGGCAGAGGACGCGACGGCGCCCGCCGGCAGCGACGGCGCGGCCTCGCGTGAACGCCGGGAGAAGATCCGCCAGCGCGTGGCGGACGAGGGGTTCGTGCAGATCAAGGCGCTCGCCGAGGCGTACGACGTCAGCGTGATGACCATCCATCGCGACCTCGACGTCCTGCAGAGCAAGGGCTGGCTACGCAAGATCCGCGGCGGCGCCACCGCGCAGCCGTCGGCCATGTACCACGGCGACGTACGGCACCGGCTCCAGGCGATGGCCGAGGCCAAGCGGCAGCTCGCCGACGCCGCGGTCGGCCTGGTCTCCCCCGGCGACTCGATCATGATCGACGAGAGCACCACCGGCCTGTCGGTCGCCGAGCTCCTGCCGTCGCGCGGCCCGCTCACCGTGATCACGAACTTCCTGGCCGCGGTCAACCTGCTGGCCGGCAAGCCCGACGTCGACCTGATCGCGCTCGGCGGCGCGTACTACCCGGCGTACGACGCCTTCCTCGGCCTGCGCACGTGCGACGCCATTCGGTCGCTCCACGCGGACGTGCTGTTCATGTCCACGACCGCGATCACCAACGGCCACTGCTATCACCAGTCGCAGGAGACCGTCGCGGTCAAGCTCGCGCTGATGGACTCCGCCGACCGGCGCGTACTGCTGGTGGACCACAGCAAGTTCGCCAAGAACGGCCTGCACCAGCTCGCGCCGCTGACCGCCTTCGACCTGGTCATCGTCGACTCCGGCACACCGGAGGAAGAGCTCACGGCGCTGCGCACGCGCGGCGTCCCGCTCCACGTCGCCGGCTCCGGCACGCCGCTGCCATGAGCGGCGAAGCCTCGCGAGGACCTCGCGGCTTCGACACCAGGGTCGCCAACATCGCCCGCATGAACGACTACTTCCTCGGCGGCAAGGACAATTTCGCCGCCGACCGGAAGGCCGCCGAAGAACTCCTCACCATCGCTCCGGAGATCAAGGACATGGTGGTGGAGAACCGCCGCTTCCTCGGCCGCGCCGTACGGTATCTGTGCGAGCGGGGCATCCGGCAGTTCATCGACGTCAGCACCGGGCTGCCCACGCGGGACAACACCCATGAGGTCGCCCGGTCGCGGGGTCCCGGCAGCGTGACGGTCTACGTCGACAGCGATCCGGTCGTCCTGTCCCACGCTCGCGCCATCCTGGTCGACAACGCGTCGAGTTCGGCGGTCGAGGGCGACATCCTGCACCCGCGCGAACTGCTCGAACGGTGCCGGGAAGACGGGTTGATCGACTTCGACCGCCCGGTCGCGGTCGTCATCCTCGGCGCGCTGCACTTCATCCCGCACTCGGACGAGCCGTTCAAGAAGGTCGCCTTGCTCCGCGACCTGCTGCCGGGCGGCAGCCATCTCCTCCTGTCCCACGCCGTGTTCGACGACCGCCCCGATGCCGTCACCCCGGTCGAGGACGTCTACCGGGCCCTGCTGAACCGGCCCGGCGAGAACGCCGCCCGCACCCTCGACGAGGTGCGTCCCTTCTTCGACGGCTTCGAACTGGCCGAGCCGGGCCTGGTGCCGCTCCGTGGCTGGCGCCCCGACAAGCCGGTGAACACCGCACCGCCGAAGGGCATCTGGATGGCCGGCGGCGTCGGCCGCAAACCGTAGCGACCCGGTCACGCCGAATCATTTTTGACACGACCATTCGGTTGCGCCGTTCCAGTCGCCTCCACCACGGCCATACGTTCCCCAGTCGCGGGTAGTAGCCGTCTGCTCCCGGGTGGCCCACCGGTTTCACCGTCGTTCGGCGGTCAGCAGGATGAACAGGGCGGTCGGGAAGCCCTCACGCCACCACGGATCGGCGCGCAGCCGCTCCTGCGCCGGACGGGGTTCGCGGATGTCGGTGATGACGAACCCGGCGTCCCGCAGCGTCGCGGAGTAGTACTCCAGCGGCCGCAGCCATGACGTGATGACCGAGGGCGACTCCAGCCCGTCCACCACGAAGTGCTGGTCGATGCCGCGCGCGGCGAAGTACCGCGACGCCGGCACGCTGTCGGCGGCGCCGCGTTCGGAGGCCTCGTTGTAGAAGCACGGGTGCAGCGTGAGAACGACCAGCCGTCCGCCCCTTCGCAGCACGCGGCCGAACTCGCCGATCGCGCCCGACGGGTCGGGCAGGTGGCTGAACAGATGGTTGCCGACCACGAGGTCGAGGGTGCCGTCGCCGAAGGGCAGGGCGTCGACGCTCGCGCACGCGTACGCGCCGCCGAGCCCGGCCGCCGCCTCGACCAGCCCCCGGCACAGGTCCATCCCGGCGACGCGCGCGCCGAGACCCGCGAGCCGGCGCGTGAGATACCCCTCGCCGCACCCGGCGTCGAGAACCCGCAGCCCGGCGCACTCCCCGATCGCGTCGAGAAGGGCATCGTCGGTGAGCTCGGTCCGGTAGCGGTCCCGCCCCTCCCGGATGATCTTCACCCAGTACGCGGCGTTGGCCTCCCACCGCTCACGCGTCAGCTCCGTACCCGCGTCCACCCGATCGCCTCCCCATGCGCCTCGCCGAGATCAGGAAAGTCGGAAACCGCGGGCCTGTCCAGGGGGGACCGAGGTGGCCGCGGCCGCGAAGGCCCATGCCGGGCGGCCGCCCGTCCGGAGACGGGCTCGGACCGCGGCGTGGAGCAGGTCCTCCACAGCGCGTACCGCCTCGGTCACGAGGAGGGCGACGGCATCCGGCGATCGTGTCGTACGCCTCACGGGTCACGACGCTGATGCCGGGCGACGTCATCGACGCGTCGATCAGTGGCGTCGGCGCGATGCGGCTGACGGTGCGCACGTGACCCCGGCGCGGGCCGCGGCGTGACCGGGGAACCCGCGGGTCACGGGGGTCCGCCCGGGCGGCGATGAGCCCCACGGCACATACCGCGCGCGGTCTGTTGTCGTCCGGCAATTACGGCCGGTATCGTGGCACATCACCATCGAGGCGGGCTTCCCGCTCAAGGAGCGCGGGAGTGTGCGAGTGATCACGGTTCGTGGAGTGCCGGGCCCGGGCCCGCGTTCGTCTCGGGAACGGCCGGGGGCCTGGTGAGGACCCTCGGTGCGTCGTCTTCGGCGGGTGTTCCGGTGGTGGGACGGAACGCGCTGCGGATCCTGCTGATCGAGGACGACCTGGGCGACGCGGTGCTGGTCCAGGAGTACCTCGACGAGACGGACATGGACGCGGGCCTGACCGTGGCCCGCAGCCTCGCCGAAGCCCGCGGCCTGCTGGCCGGTTCCCCGTCCTTCCACTGCGTGCTGGTGGACCTGTCGCTGCCGGACGCCGACGGCCTGGACCTGCTGCGGGAGGTCCTCTCCCTGGCCCCGCGCGCCGCCGTCCTCGTCCTGACCGGGTTGAACGACACACAGGTCGGGATGGCCGCGGTCGCCGCCGGCGCCGAGGACTACCTGGTCAAGCAGGAGGTCGAGCCCGCCCTGCTGGCGCGGGCGCTGCGGTACGCGCTCGAGCGCAAACGCGCCGAGGAGTCCGAGCGCGAACTCGTCGAGGCGCGCCTGCTCGGCCGGGAGAACACCCGCCTGGCCCAGGGCCTGCTCCCGGTTCCGCGGCTCCGGGACGACCGGCTGCGCCACCACACCCGCTACCGTCCAGGCCGCCGCCGCGCCCTGCTCGGCGGAGACTTCTACGACACCATCCAGACCCCCGACGACGCCGTCCATCTCATGATCGGCGACGTCAGCGGCCACGGCCCCGACGAGGCCTCGCTCGGCGTACGGCTCCGCATGGCCTGGCGCACGCTCGTCCTGACCGGACTCACCGGCGGTGACCTGCTCGCCACTCTCGATGAGGTCCTGACCCTCGAACGGTGGACCGAAGAGATCTTCACCACCCTCTGCATGATCACCATTGCCCCCGACCAGTCCCACGCCACGGTCTACCGGGCCGGCCACCCCCGGCCCCTGCTGTTCGGCGGCACCACCGTCGAGGCGCTCCCGGAGGACGACTGCGGCCCCGCGCTCGGCCTGTTCCCCGACGCCGAGTGGCCCGCGGCCACCGTCGCGCTGCCCGACGCCTGGGCCCTGATGCTCTACACCGACGGGATCATCGAAGGACGTGTCGGCGACGGTCCCCGGCGTCTCGACACCGAGGGCCTGCTCACCCTCACCCGCGACGCGCGGAACAACGGCCTGACCGGGCAGGACCTCCTCGACGCCCTCGTCGCCGAGGCCGAGAACCTCAACGGCGGCGGACTCACCGACGACCTCGCCATCCTGCTGCTCAGCGGAGAGCGCGGGTGACCGCGGGCAGCGACACCCACGAGACGGCCGAATCCGGTCGCCCGTCCGGTGCGGGAGACACCGCGCCGGCCGATCCGCCGGTCATCGCCCCGTTCGTGCCCCCGGCGCCGAAGAGCCGGTTCGGCCGCGTACGGATCGGTCAGTGGTTCCGGCTCGGCGGGCTGTTCCTCGGCATCCTCCTCATCGCCTCCCTCGCTCAGTCCGGCGTGGCGATCTACCGCCAGTCGCTCACGCGCGACCTCGTCACCGGCCACATCGTCCCGGCGGCGCTGCTGCAGTCGCAGCTGAGCGGCGCCGTCGGCCAGCAGGACACGGCGATCCGTCAGTACGCGGCCTCCGGCGACCCCGCCGCGCTCGCGACGTACCGGCAGAAGATCGCCGAACAGGCGCGCGTGTCCGCCGCCATGCGGCGTCTGCTGGGCGAGGTCACCGGCTCCGGCCGTTCCCTCGCCGACATCGCGGCCCTCGACCGGGCCGCCGCGGACTGGCGGACCGGGTACGCCAAGGCGATCGCCGCCCGGCGCGGCT
>NZ_JBHLZP010000359.1:0-8584 GCF_042429965.1 Actinoallomurus acaciae | reverse complement strand
CGCGGCAGGCCCCGCGCTCACCCTGGGCCTTTGCGCCGGCGCCGCCGCGCTCACCGGACTGGGCGGCCTGTGCTCCGCGCATCTGCGCCGCGCGCCGGTCCACGTCGCGCCGCCCGTCCCCCGTACCCAGCCCGCCCGGTGAGTCGGCGTTCGGAATCGGCACGTCGTTTCATCGGCGCGCTGCTCGGGCCGGTCGGGCGCGGTTCAGCGGCGCCGGCGCTCCTCCCGCTGCCGCATCAGTTCCTCGACCGCGCTCGGCAGGGTCGTCTCGAAGTCGATCAGCTTCGCCCAGGTCGGCGTCACGACGATCCGGACCATGCCGTCGTAGAGCGAGCGGACCTCCCTCTCCCACTCGACCCGCTGCTCGGCCGTCATCGCGTAGTCGCCGTTCAGCTGGAGGTACTCCTCCGGGATGCCGTCGACCACGTCCAGTTCGGCGCGGCCGCGGATGAGCAGGATCTTCGGCGGGTGTACCTCGGTGTCGATCGTCAGGGCCACCATCGGGTTCGCGCGCAGGTGGGCGAGCTTGGGCGCGTTCGTCGAGGTGCACATGACGATCTTCGAACCGTTCCAGGTGAAGCCGATCGGGATGTTGCGGGGCGTGCCGTCCTTGGCGACGTAGGCCAGGCGGGTCATGGCGCGGGCCAGCAGTTCCCGGCTGATCGGTCGGTTCAGGATCTCGGTGATCTCATCGGGTCGCACGGTTCTCCTCCCGTTGTCGTTCTCGGTCCGTCCAGCCGATCGTTCCGGTCGGCCGTCAGCCGAGCTGCTGGGCCAACGCGACGATGATCCCCTCGGGGCCGCGGATGTAGCAGAGCCGGTAGCTGTCCTCGTACTGCGCCGGCTCGCCGAGGGGCTCGGCACCGTGGGGGCGCAGGCGGGCGAGGACGTCGTCGAGGTCGTCGACGGCGAACATGACACGGTGCAGGCCCAGCGTGTTGGGCGGCGGGTTCTCCGGCTCGGCGCCGACAGCCGCCGGGGTGTGGTACTTCGCCAGCTCCAGCTTGCCGTGGCCGTCCGGGGTCCGCATCATCGCGATGTCGCTCCGGATGCCGTCGAGTCCGACGGTACGGTCGGCCCAACGGCCTTCGATCTGCGCCCTGCCCTCCACCTCCATGCCGAGTTCTGCGAAGAACGCGATCGCGGCCTCAAGGTCGTCGACGACGATGCCGACGTTGTCCATTTCTGCGAAGAACGCGATCGCGGCCTCAAGGTCGTCGACGACGATGCCGACGTTGTCCATCCGCTGAATCGCCATGGTGGTTCTCCTTCTTCTCGCGCGGCCCGTCGTGGCCGCTGGTGTACCTGGGACGGAGCCGGTGCCGCGTTCTCGACACCCCGTCGCCGCCCTGGGCCGCCGGAGCCCGGAGATCCCCGGCCGGGGAGCCTGTTTCCGTACGGGAGCCGGCCGGCGTACGAGGTGGCCGCGGGTGGTTACACCGATGCCTCGTTCCAGGTGAGACAGAACGGCTTGCCGGCGGGGTCCGCGTACACGCGCCAGTTGTCGCCCTCGGCGGGCAGTCTCGTCGCGCCGATCGCGAGCGCCGCCCGTTCCGCCGACTCCAGGTCGGCGCGCTCGACGAGCAGGTCGAAGTGGACCTGCTGCGGCGCGGCCGGGTCGGGCCAGCGCGGCGCCCGGTAGTCCGCGACCTGCTGGAACAGCACGGGCATCCCGCCGTCCTCGCCGATCATCGCGGCGCCCGGCGCCTCGTACGTGATCGGCTTGCCCAGCAGCTCGGAGTAGAACGTGCTCAGCGCCTTCGCGTCCGGGCAGTCGAGCATCACGCCCATCACGGTCGTGTTCGGGTCGTCCTCCTTGACGCACAGGTCGAACGGGTGGCTGGCCGGGTCGGCGAGCGTGTGCCGGCGTTCACCGCGGCGCAGCGGCGTCGCGCCGAGCGAGACCGCCTTGTCCGCGGCGGCGTCGATGTCGGGTACGCGCAGATCGAGGTGGGCCTGCTGTGGCGCCGCCGGGTCGGGCCATCGGGGCGCCACGTGATCCGGTGCGAGCTGGAACGCGATGCGCCACCCGTCCGGCGTCCTCATCGTGATCCAGTCGTCGTCGGTGTAGCTCTGTGTCCAGCCCGCGAGGGCTGCGTAGAAGTCGGCCTCCGCGGCGATGTCCGGTGCGTCGAACGCGACGGTCTTCAGCTGGGCGATCATGTGCGCTCCCCCTCGTCGTCAGCCCGGCCATCTTCCTTGACGGGTCCGACAGTTCCGCGGCCTGCACCCCTGGTGCATTTTGTGGGTGGTTTCGAGTAGGGATTTGTCATATCAAGCCGACGTGCTTTACGTAGTAAGGTTCAGGAGGGAGGCCAGGACGGCGGCGTTGCTGCGCGGCGTGTCCTTGGTGGCCGTCACGAGCACGAGCCGCCGGTCGGCCGCCAGGTCCTTCAAGCGTCGCAGCGCGTCCGCGGCGGGCGGGTCGGCCAGCTCGGCCTCGTAGCGGCGGCGGAACTCCTCGAACCGCTCCGGGTCGTGACCGTACCAGCGCCGCAGTTCGGTGGAGGGCGCGACGTCCTTCAGCCACAGGTCCAGGTGCGCGGCCTCCTTGGAGACGCCGCGCGGCCAGACCCGGTCGACCAGCACCCGGTACTCTCCCGCCGTCACCTCGTCATAGACCCGTACGACGCCGACCTCACGCACGTACCACCTCCGCGTCCACCGCGCCGTCCGTCGGCGCCAGGGACCATACTTCCCGCAGTACGGCCCCGTGTATCGCTGACCACGCCCGGGACGCACCGGAAGCCTCAGGCCAGCGGTAGACACATGGTCGTCAGGTCGAGCCGTCGGCCGAACTCGGCGCCCATACCCGCGCCACGGCGCCGTGACCCGCGGTGGCACGCTCCTCCTCGCCACCGCGGCTGGGACGGCGATCTCCAGCAAACCGCGCTGTACTCTCCGCGGTCACCGCCGACCTCGGTGCCCCGCGCTCCGTGATCGGCCCGCTCCCGACATGACGGGGTTCGTCCTCCTGCTCCCCCTCGGCGACCACCTCGCCCCCGAACATCCGGCCACCGCCCGCGCCACCACGCCCGGTGTGATCGTGCTTCTGGCCGCCTACCTGCTCGTCGGCGCGGCCGCCAGTGTCACAGCGCGGGACCGGTCATGCTGCTCAGTCGCCTGGCCGGAGGAACACTCACCGCCGTGCTCGGGTGACGGCGGATGCTCCTCGTCTTCGCCGCTCTCGCCCTTCTCGGCGCGATCGCCGCCGTCGCCGTGCTTCCTCCGCTCTCGCGCCACCATCTGCGGCTTGTCTCGGGCTCGCCCTGTTGGCGTCGGCTGTCTCGTCGCCCAGGCCGCGTCGGGGCCGTGCCGCCCCGGTTCGGGAAATGTCGGAGGGGACCGCTAACTTCTGGGCAATGCGCCCTGCCGACGTCCGCCGTCTCACCGTCGATGAGGCGGCCGATCGTTACATCGACATGGTCCGTGCCAAGACCGTCACCGGTGCGCTGGCGCCGGGTACGGCCGAGGTGTACGCGCGTGACGTGCGGACGTTCGCGGCTCTGGCCGGTGGTGATCGGGTGCTGGACGATCTGAGCGGGGAGGACGTCGATGAGGTGCTGCTGCGGTTCGCCGCCAAGCCCGACGGGCGGCGTGGGGCCGCCGGGTCGGAGGCCGGGGCGGTGCAGAGCGGCGCGTCGCAGAGCCGGTTCCGCCGGTCGGTGTCGGCGTTCTTCCGGCACGCGACGGTGGCGGGCTGGGTGCAGCTGGACCCGATGCGGGCGGCCACGGTGGTGCCGCGCCGGCGCGGTGGGCTGCGTCCGGAGCGGCGGGCGCTGACGCGTGAGCAGGCGGAGGGGCTGCTGGGTACGGCGCGGGAGCTGGCCGTGGCGTCACCGCAGGAGGGTAAGCGGGCCGATCAGCGCACGGAGTTGCGGGACGCGCTGATCGTGTTGCTGCTGGCGACGGTCGGGCCGCGGGTGTCGGAGCTGGTCCGCGCCGACGTCGATCACTTCTACGTCAACGACGGGGTGCGTTACTGGCGGATCTTCGGCAAGGGCGGTGCGACGCGTGACGTGCCGCTCCCCCGTGAGGTCGCGGAGGTCCTGGACGCGCATCTGGCCGAGCGGCGGGCCCGTGCGGTGGGCGGGAGCGCGCTGCTGCTGTCGTGGCGGGGGCGGCGGCTGGCGCGCGGTGACGTGCAGGCGGTGATCGACCGGGTGCTGACGCGGGTCGATCCGCGGCATCGCCGTGGGGTGACTCCGCACGGTCTGCGGCACACCACGGCGACGCATCTGCTCGCCGCGGCGACCGACATGGACGCGGTACGCCGGGTGCTGGGCCACTCGGATCTGTCCACGCTGGGTCGTTACCGTGACGACCTGCCGGGTGAGCTGGAGGCGGCGATGCGGGCTCATCCGCTGCTGGGTGCCGGGCCCGGTGAGCCGGAGGACCTCCCGCCGGGGTGAGGGGCGGCGCGCCCGGTGGTCTCCAGGCCGCGGCCGGTGCTGCGGGGGCCCAGGACCGCCACGTCGAGGCAGAGGATGACCAGGATGACGGCCGAGCCGGCGAAGACGGTGCCGGCGCCGAGGTTGTCCAGGGCGTTGAGGGCGATGAACGGCAGTACGGCGGAGGTCGCGCGGGACAGGGAGTAGGCGACGCTGATGGCGCTGCTGCGGATCCCGGTCGGGAAGATCTCCGCCTGGTAGGTGTGGAAGGCGTTGGAGAAGACGTTGGAGGCGCAGGTCAGCAGGAACCCGGCGGTGACGATCAGCGCGGCGTCGCGGGCGTAGCCGAAGACCAGGCCGGTGACGGCCATGACGAGCGCGGATCCGACGATGAGCCATTTGCGTTCGATGCGTTCGATGATCGGTACGGAGAGGGCGGATCCGATCGGGTAGCCGAGGAAGCTGAGTGCGGCGTAGCCGAGGGACTGGATGACGTCGAAGCCTTTCGCGCCGAGTACGACCGGGGCGAGGGAGCCGAAGCCGTAGTAGCCGACGGTCTGCAGGATCTGGAAGACCCACAGCATGACGGTGCGGCGGCGGTACGGTTCACCGAACATCCGGGCGAGGGTGAGCCGTGTGACAGGTTCGTCCGGGGTGTCCTCCACGGGCGGCAGCGGGCCCCGTACGGCGGCGACGGCCCGTTCGGCGTCGGCGACGACCGCTTCGGCCTGGTCGGGGCGGCCCTGGGCGAGCAGCCAGCGCGGCGACTCGGGCAGGCGTGAGCGCAGCACCCACACGATGAGCGCGCCGGCGGCGCCGAACACCAGCAGCCAGCGCCAGCCGTCGACCAGCAGGTGCTCGTCGGCGACGAACCGGCCGCCGAGGAACGCCGCGACCGGCACGCCGCAAAAGCCGATGGTGTACGCCCAGGCAATGCAGCGTCCACGGACACGGCGCGGCATGAACTCGCTGAGGTAGGTGTCGACGAGGGTGAGCTCCGCGCCGAGCGCCAGCCCGCACAGGAACCGCAGCAGCAGGAAGGTGTCCAGGTTCGGGGCGAACGCGGTGAGGAGGGAGAACAGGGAGTACAGGCCGAGGTTGAGCAGGAACATGCGGCGGCGGCCGAGCCGGTCGGCGGCGATGCCGAACGCGATCGCACCGACGAACATGCCGGCGAACGCGGAGGCGATGACGAGGGACTTCTCGTTCGTGCTCAGGTGCCACTCGTCGGTCAGGACCGCGCCGAGCACGCCGCCGAGGAACACCTCGTACAGGTCGAAGAAGCTGCCCAGGCCGACGACGACGATCAGTACCCAGTGCCAGCGTGTGATCGGAAGACGATCCAGGCGGGCGGTGATCGATCGGCCGGTCGGTTCCTGGGGCATTCGGCGGGCTCCTTGAGCGTCGGGGGTGCCGCGCATGAAATCACCTCGCCCGCCGATCGGGCCAGTGCGTGTCCGGCCCGTGAGATGCGGCGGGCCTCAGAGTCGGAGGAGGAGCCGCCCCCCTGCGTACGGTTATTCGGCGACCGGTGGCGTGGGGCCGAGCGGGCGATCGATGATGGCGGTGGACTTGCCGGCGAGGGCGGCGGCCACGTAGCGGTCGATGACGGGGACCCGGGCCAGTTTGAGGGCGGTTCGCCGGATGCGGAGCTGCGTGGGGGTGGCGGGGATGAACCAGCGTGTCCCGTTGCGGGCCACCTGCTGTTTCTCGGTGATGAGCGGCCGCAGGGTCCGTTCGTGGCCTTCCAGCGCGGACTCGACGGTCGCGGCGTGGGACAGGTGCTCGGCCAGGACGTAGGCGCCGGTGATGCCGAGAGAGGCCCCCTGCCCGGCGAGCAGGGACACGGCGTGGGCGGCGTCGCCGATCAGTACGACGCGGTCGCGGCTCCAGGCCGGCATGTCGATCTGGGCGACCTGGTCGTAGTACACGTGTTCGGGCGGCGGGCAGGGCGCGTGGCGCCACCCAGCCGAGGGTGCCGTACTCGCGGCGGATCGCCGCGCGCGGGTCGGCCGGCAGCGTGGGGTCGGCGGTGCGGTGCACGGTGAAGACCGCGACGCGTTCGCCGCGCAGGCCGTAGAAGCCCATCTGCCGGTCGACGGTGTCGGTCAGGCAGAACTGCCCGCGCACCCGGGCGTGGACGTCGGCGTCGTCGAACGCGTAGGCGGCGGTGTGGAAGCCCAGGTATCGCAGGAACTCGTGTTCGGGTCCGAAGGTGCGGTCGCGGACGGTGGAGTGGATGCCGTCGGCGCCGACCAGCAGGTCGGCGTCGATCGTGCTGCCGTCGGTGAGGGTGACGGTGACGCCGTCGGCGCGGTTGTCGATGCCGGTGAGGGTGGTGGCGTGGCGTATCTCGACGCCGCCGGGCATCTGGTCGCGCAGCGCGCGTTCCAGGTCGGGGCGCATGATGCTGATCAGGCGCCCGTCCACGATCTTGGCGAACCGGGCGAAGCGTAGGCCGGAGCGCCGGCGGCCGTGGTGGTCGCGGTAGGTCATCTCCTCGATGTGATGTCCGAGCTCGCGGATGCGGGGCAGTACGCCCATGGCCTCCGCGGCGTCGTAGCCGGGACCGAAGAAGTCGATCATGTAGCCCTGGGTGCGGGGGCCGGGCGCCTTCTCCACGACCACGACCTCGGCCCCGATGGTGTCGAGGCACCGGGCGAGGGCCAGGCCGGCGATGCCGGCTCCGCAGATGATCACCTTCATGAGCTGTCTCCCCGGGTCGGGTGTCCAGGTTCGGCGGGAGCGACGAGGCGGCGCAGCACGGCTGTCAGCTCGGTCGCGTCCGGGCCCGGGCCGAGTGCGCGGTGCAGCATGATGCCGTCGATCGCGGCCGCGACCACCGCGGCGGTCGCGTCGGGGGCGGGCACCTGGTGTTCGGCGAGCCGGTCGGCCAGCGCCCGGCCGAACCCGGTGAGGAGCTCTCCCAGGGAGCGGCGCAGCTCCTCATCGCGGCCGGCGGCCAGATAGGTCTCGGCGAACAGCAGCGAGGTCGGGTCCCGGCCGTCGTAGGCGGTCAGGAAGTCCATCATCAGGCCCAGTGCCTCACCGGGCGTACGCGCGCGTGCCAGGCTCGTGCCGGTCTGCTCGATCAGGCCGTGCATCACGGTCAGTGCCGCTTCGGTCAGCAGGGCCTGGACCGAGGAGAAGTGGTAATGCACCACGCCCGGGGCCACGCCGGCCCGTTCGGCCAGCATTCGGGTGCTGACCGCCGCCCAGCCCCGCTCGGCGATCAGCTCGGCCGCCGCCTCCAGCAGTCGCCGGCGCGCCTCACGCCCGCGGTCCGCCGCCGTCGCACTCATCGTTCCCGCCTTCTTGGTCGGTCGCCCTGGGCGTTCGTATTGGGCGATTGCCCAAATCTACCACGGAGGCCGGGGACATGGGGAGGGCCGGTTTCCACAGGGGCTGTGGACAACCCGGTGGGTAACCGCGTCGCGGTACCCACATAGGTGGTGATTTCCCCGGCCGAACTGTGGAAAGCCCTGTGGATAACTACACGGTCGCCGGACACCGCTCACCCGAGGAACACCGGACCAACGAGACTCCGCCGCGAGCCGCAAACCCCGGCCGACCAGCACCATTCCGGACCGCGGACCACAGCACTCGTACGCCCATCAGGACCAGGGACACCGCGACGGCGATCCGGGGCGCGCCATAGGCGGGGCGGGCAGGGGTCTCCCGGCCCGTTCACGCGGGTAAGCGGTTTTCCGCCGGGGAACGAAGGGCTACCGGCGCGCGACCGGGTCGCCGTGCACGGCGGGGTTGATCGTCCCCGGCGCGCCGGTCCGCGACGGCTCCGGCGTCTTGGACTTCTTGTTCGACGGTGACGGGCTCGGGTTGGACGGGGTCGGCTCCGGCGGCGGAGGCGGCTGCACCGGCACCGTCGTGGGCACCTCCGTCGGCGTCGGCGGCTTCGGGGACGGCTCACAGGAGTACAGCAGCAGGACGAGCAGGCCCAGCAGGACCAGCAACGCCGCCAGCGACGCGACCGCCGCCGCCAGCCCCTTGGTGTCACGCGCGGACTGCAGGCCGGTCGGCGGCGCCGGAGGCGGCTGCAGCGCCGGGCCCTTCGGACCGGACAGCCAGTACTGCTGGAAGCTGGGGCCGCCGCGGCGGCGCCGGCTCAGCCCCCAGCCGCGTTCGAGCAGCACCGGCTTCAAGAAGCGCTCCGCCCCCGGCTGCCCCTCTTCGTG
>NZ_JBHLZP010000358.1:0-8640 GCF_042429965.1 Actinoallomurus acaciae | reverse complement strand
GGACTCCTTCTCGCCGAGGTCGGCCACCAGCCGTGCGGCCTGTGCGCGGTCGCGGCTGTCGTGCCAGGCGATGAGCGGCGCGACCGGCCGGCCGTCCGGCCCGAGGAGCACCCCGGCCTCGGCCATGCCGGCCACGCCCAGGCCGATGACCTGGCCTTCGGGAGCCCGCGCCAGCGCGTCGGCGAGAGCGGCACGTACCGTGGACAGCACCCGCTCGGGGTCGGTCTCGGTCCCGAGAGACGTGGTGCGCCAGGCGAGCGGAGCGCTTCCGTGGGCGAGCTCCCGGCCTTCGGCCGTACAGACGGCGGCCTTGACGGCACTGGTCCCCACATCGAGGCCAACCAGCAGGTCGGGCACGGTGAGCCACCAATCGAAGTTGCGTTTCATCCTGGTTAATTCGGGATTACATGGTTATAGTTGGGACTCGTTGGGATCGTCAACCCCCAGTTCAGAGCTCTTTTCTCGATGGAGGCCGTGTGTCACTGACGGGTACCGGCGCGCTGGTCGACGCGGCGCGCGACGCCGGCCGCGGCGTCGGAGCGTTCAACGTGATCACCGTTGAGCACGCCGAGGGCATCGTCGCCGGTGGAGAGCTGGCGGGCGCCCCGGTGATCCTCCAGATCAGCCAGAACGCGGTCCGCTACCACGGCGGCCGGGCCGAGCCGCTCGCGGCGGCCTGCGCCCGCCTCGCCGAGACCGCCGGTGTTCCGGTCGCCCTGCACCTCGACCACGTCGACGACCTCGACCTGCTGCACCGGGCCGCGGACGCGGGCTTCGGCTCGGTGATGTACGACGCGTCGCGGCTCGGCTATGCCGACAACGTCGCCGCCACCCGCTCGGCGGCCGACTGGTCCCACGCCAACGGCCTCTGGATCGAGGCCGAACTCGGCGAGGTCGGCGGCAAGGACGGCGTGCACTCGCCGACCGCGCGCACGAAGCCGGCCGAGGCGGCGGAGTACGTCTCCGGCACCGGAGTCGACGCCCTCGCCGTCGCGGTCGGCAGCTCGCACGCGATGACCGTCAAGTCCGCGCGCCTCGACATCGGCCTGATCGACGAGATCCGCGCCGCCGTGCCGGTCCCGCTCGTGCTGCACGGATCCAGCGGCGTCCTGGACGATGACCTGCGGCAGGCCGTCGCCGCCGGGCTCACCAAGATCAACGTAGGCACCCAGCTCAACGTGGCCTTCACCGCCGCCGTGCGTGACGCGCTCGCCGACCCCGGCCTGACCGACCCCCGCAGGTACCTCCGTCCCGCACGCGACGGAGTGGCCGCCGCGGTCGCCGGCATCCTCCGCACCGTCTCCGGCGGGTGACCCGGAGACCTTCGAAGGTGGGGTACGGACCTACCCGTGCAGGCGGCGGAGTGACTGGATGGCGCCCGCGTCGGCCTGGCCGTGGCGGGTGTTGGTCCATCGGAGCAGGCTGTCGACGTCGCCCGCCGCGAGCAGCCGGGCCCGGAGCCGTTCGTGGAGGCGGGTGCGGAGCATGACCACGCCCGGGGCCGCCGACATGGGCAGCAGCGGACCGGGATAGCGGTCGAGGAGCGCGGAGGGAGCGCCCGTGGCCAGGGCGGCGTCCAGGTCGAGGAAATCGGCGGCGACCTGGCCGGTGAGCCGGTAGGGCTCCGACGCGAGCCGGTGGCCCAGGACCGAGCGGAGCCGGGTGAGCTCGGCTCGCAGCGTCACGGCCTTTCCCGCGTCTCCGTACACTTCGCGTCTGAGCTCGTCGGCGCTGAGGCCGCCCGGATTGGCGATCAGCACGGTGAGCAGCTCGCTGTGCCGTCCGCCGAGGTCGTGTGTCATGCCCGCGACCCGCAGCCGTGCCCGGTCGCGGCCGAGCGCCTCCAGCGAGAGGGCCGGGTCGGCGTCGGCCTCCTGGGCGACGAGAAGGAACGGACCGCCCGGCGCGAGCCGTTCGACGATCATGGACTGACCCGTCGGGAGGACGATCTCGCCCTCCTCGAGCGCGGCCGGCAGCCGTGCGGGCAGCCATCCCTGGGGGGCCGCGTGCACGACCTGCCCGTCCGCGGTCACGAGAGCGCTGTGCGTACCGGACCGGCGGGAGAGGCGCTCGCCGTACCGGGCGTGCGTCCGTGCCTGTTGCTGCAACGCGATCGTGCGCAGCTCGGCCTCGGCGAGCCTGGCCACCGTCGTCATCAGGGACAGCACCAGTGCGTCGGACTGCTTCGTCGCGTGGGTGAGGTCGATGGTCCCGAGGGGCGCTCCGGTCGTCGGGTCGCGGATCGGCGCGGCCGTACAGGTGTAGGCGGTGACGGCGGACAGGTAGTGCTCCGAACCCTGCACCTGGAACGGGCGGCGCAGGGCCAGCGCGGTGCCGACACCGCTCGTACCGGCGGCCTCCTCGCTCCAGCGCGCGCCCAGTACGAGGTTGACGCGCTCGGCCCGGCGCAGGTCGGCGTTGGAGCCGTCCATCCACAGGAGACGGCCGTCGGCGTCACTGGCGAAGATCAGATTGCCCGCCTCGGACGTCACCGAGCGCATGGTGTCGCACAGCATGGGCCAGACCCGGGCCAGCGGGTGTTCCCGCCGCAGATCGCTGACCAGGTCCTCGCGCAGTTCGATCGGTGGCAGGTGCCGGTCGGGCCGGACGCCGTGGCGCCGTGAGCGTTGCCAAGAGTCCCGGATCGTCTCGCGCACACCGCGAGCGTCGCCCCCGGACAAGGCGATATCGCGGTTTCGAGCCATCGATGTGCTGTCCATCCCGCTAAAAGTAGAACGCGGTTCGGTGCACTGCAACTCTGATGCAACGCCTGCCAAACCTTGGAACGGTGTACGCGGCCAGACCAGAATTCCTATTTGTGAGCATGAAGGGGGTACGTGTGGTGTGTCGGGAAACGCGGTTTCGAAAAGGGCGCCCGAAGACCGCCCTTCCGGGAAATTGTGCGCGCCGCACGGCGGCGCCTCTCGAACGCCGGACGCCTTCTCTCGCGTGATCGCCTGGGCCGCTGGCCGTGATACCGCCGGAGAAGGGGCGTCCGCCCCGCGTCGGCGGTCGGCGCATACCGCGCCGAGCAGGCAGGACCCTCCGATCCCGGGGCCCGCACCGGCCTCGGGCGCGGGGTGCGTCCTGGAGCCGTGTCACGATTCACCGCGCCTGCGGCGTCTATCGGCGTGTGGACCTCTGCCGCACGTGCTCAGTAGATAGAAAGAAGATGGCGATGACACTTGCTGCGAATGGTGATAAGCGGCTCTCGTTGGACAAGCGTGCCTTGACCCGGCGAACGAGCCTGACTCTCCCCGACGCGATGTCGCTGGATTCGTGGGTGAGCGTCGGGCAGGAGATAGCGGTTATCTCGGACGCTTCCGCATGGTGGCTCGCCGACTGGCTGATCTATGGGCGGGAGACCTATCCCGATCGTTATCGGCATGCGATCGACCGGACCGGCCTTTCTTACCAGACCTTGAGGAACTATGCGTGGATCGCCCGTGCGTTCCCGGTGTCCCGTCGGCGGGACAAGCTGAGCATGCAGCACCACGCCGAGGTGGTCACGCTGGTCGCCGAGGAACAGGATGAGTGGCTCGACCGTGCGGAGCGTCACGGCTGGTCGGTCACCGAGTTCCGGAGGCGGTTGAGAGGCCGCCCCGTGCCGCCGGACGAGGACGAGGTGTCGACGTTCGTGCTCAAGATGAACATCGACTCGGAGCGGCAGCGGCGGTGGGAGCAGGCGGCGGAGATGTCCGGCTCGGACCTGGCCTACTGGGTCTCCAAGGCCTTGGACGAGGCCGCCATCGCGGCGCTCCGGAAGGATGACGGCGGCTGAGAGGACAAAACCGGTCATGGGGCTCTGCGCGAGTCCCATGACCGGTCATCGAACCTACGCCTTCGCCGCGAGGTAGGCGGCGACCTCGTCCTGGTCCGTGGGCCGGTACTCGATCCGGTTCGCGGCCTTGTCGTACCAGAACGCGTTCCGGTCGTTGCCGACCGCGAAGCAGGAGCAGCTCAGCCCGCCGCGCGGATCGGCCTCGATCCGGTCGAGCCGATCCCCCTCGATCGGTATCTCACACGACTTGTCCCCCTCGACGGTCCCCGTCTCCAGATCGGGGTCCAGGCGCAGCTCGATCCGGAGGTCGGCGGCGTTCCTGAGCGTCTCCAGCACCTCGTGGATCCGCGCGAAGGAGGGCGCGTCGAGCGCCAGTTCGGGATGCTCCTCGGCGTTTCCCACCACGCGGACACTGTGCAGGTTGAGCCGGCTCACGCCGGCCTCCTGCAACCGGTACGCCAGGGGGATGACGTCGTCGACGTTCCAGGAGTTCACCGTCATGGTGCCGCTGGTGGTGACGCCCAGCTCGCGGGCCAGCTCCAGGCCGCGCATCGCGGAGGCGAAGCCTCCCTCCCGGCGCAGCCGGTCGTTCAGCTCCTCCATGCCGTCCAGCGACACGCGCAGCAGGTCGATGTGCCGGCCGGACTGCCGGAGCTGCTTTTCGATCCGGTAGGCGTTCGTGCAGATGTCGATCGTGAGGTCCAGGTCCTCCTTGGAGTACCGGAGCACCTCCGCGAGGTTCTTGT
This sequence comes from Actinoallomurus acaciae, assembly GCF_042429965.1. Classification (NCBI taxonomy): domain Bacteria; kingdom Bacillati; phylum Actinomycetota; class Actinomycetes; order Streptosporangiales; family Thermomonosporaceae; genus Actinoallomurus; species Actinoallomurus acaciae. The sequence continues at coordinate 4,113 of NZ_JBHLZP010000358.1, read as the reverse complement.
AGACGAACGGCTCGCCGCCCAGGAGGGTGATGGCCTGCAGGTCGTATTCGGTGCGCAGCAGGTGGAGCAGGTTCTTGGCCTCGGTGAGCGTGTAGCCGTCCCGCCATTTCAGCCGTTCTCCGTGATAGCAGAAGATGCAGTCGAAGTTGCAGCGGTAAAGCAGCTGAAGGTAAAGCATGCGAATGCGCTCGATGCCGAGTACTTCCTTGATCACAATGTGCCTCCTGTTACCGATGACGGCCGATCGGCGGTGAGTGATTCGGATGCCACCGCCGGTCATCTCTTACGTTCCGGCGTCCGGAGCGCCGGCGTCCGGTAGCTGCCACAGCAGGTCGTCGATGGGGCGCTGAACTCGGGCGGCACACCACTCCCGTGCCTCGGCGAGCCGGAGGCGGTTGCGGTGATCAACCTCGTCCCGCCGGATGTCGGCGGCGGGATCGAGCATCTCGGTCAGGCCCCACAAGGGCACCGGGACCGCGCCGCGGCGCAGTTTCGCCTCGGCCGTTCCCATTCCCACGTACATGCTGGTGGCCCCTTTTTCCAGGGCCACGTTCAACGGCTCGTAGTAGGTGATGTTGAAATAGTCGTTGCGGGCGGCGAGTTCGTAGTCGATGCCCACCGATATGCAGTACAGGCCGCTTCTGTGGCCGAGCATCAGCACGAAGGCCACCAGCCGGCCGTCGCGCCGCAGCAGGATCACCTCTCCCGCTCCGGCCATCGCGACCGCCTGCCGGCGCAGTCGCTCGGTGAGCCACTCGACGGTCCGCGGCATGCCGTGCTTGGCCTGCAGCTTGGCGAGGAGCGGGGCGATGACCGGGCAGATGTCCTCGTCGTAGGGGACGCGGACGAGTTCGGGCGAACTCTCGGCGAACGCCTTCCTCTCGCGTCCGACGTTGCGCCGCTGGAGCTTGTTGAGGCCGGCGAGGTAGGCCTCGTAGGACTCCGGTACCGGGATGACCAGTTCGAAGTCGATGAAGTGCGGCACCGCACGCGGCCACGCCGCCCGTAGCCGCGAGGCCTCGGCGACGTCGAGGTAGAGATACCAGAGCGCGCGTCTCTCCTGCTCGCGGGCGAGCGCGAGCGCCTCGTCGAGAAGGCCGCCCAGCACCCGGGTCCGTTCGGCCGCCGGGCCGTCGCCGTCGAGCAGGCCGTTCCGGTTGCCGGTACGCGCGCCGAGCACCAGCCCGGGGAACCAGCGGGAGTCCGGGTGCGCCGACTCCGGCAGCGTTCCGGCGAGGGCCTCACCCGGGCGGTACCGCGGATGCCCCTCCTTGCTGATCTCGTACGCGGGCAGCATTCCCAGGATCCGTCCCTGGTCGTCCCGCCCGACCAGATGATGCGGTCTGGAGTAGTCGTGCCGCTCGCAGAACGACAGCCACGCGTGGCCGTTGTAGAGGTGGGACCCGGCGAATATCGCCGAGTCCGCCGGCACCTCGGCCATCGACGTCACATGTTCGACTTTCACGTGGTCTCCGTTTCCGCGTCGTCAGCCGTACGAAGCCGGGCCGCGAGGTCGTAGATCGCGGCGCGGCCCGCCGAATCCCAGGTGGTGTCCACATAGGCCGCCATGCGCGCCAGGTCGGCCGGGCCGAGCGGGGACTCCTGGGTCGGCGACCGGCCGAGCGCGCGGTCCACCTCCGCCTGCCGCTCGGTGAACAGCGCGGCCCACGCGGCCTGCGCGCGTATCGCCTCCTCGACCCCGGCCGCCCGCGCCGGCGCCGTGAGGCCGAGCGAGTCGCTCAGCGCCGCCACGAGCCGGGCGAATGCCTCCAGTTCGCCGGCGTCCAGCGTGAACCCCTTGGCCGCCATCGGCACGGTCCCCGGCTCGCCGGGGACCGGCGCGAGAGAGTGCGCGAATCGCCGCAGCTGAATGCGGGTCTCCAGAAAGTAGCGGACCTTCAGCAGCTCCATTCGGGAGATCGCGTCGCCGTAGTCGAGCAACCGCTCCGCGTCGGCCGGTGTCATCTCCGCGCCGTCGTCCGTTCCCACGCCGTTCAACACGGCCTCGGCCCATTCACGGACCATGTGGGGCGGTCCGGAGCAGGCGGCGTCCTCTGACAGGAAGGCCCCCGAGTCCTCGGTCACCGCGATGAACTCCGACGGCGTCGGCACGGCCAGCGGGTCGATACCGCCGAGCAGTGCCCGTTCGGCCGTCATGTACAGGCCGATCGCGGGCTTGAACAGCGCGGAGACCTCATTCGGCACGGCCTGGACGCGGCCTCCCGCGCGGCGGACGAGAAACGCGGGAACCGCGGTGAGCGTGCGCCCGAACAGCCAGACGTGCACCCATGGCAGCCGGTCGATTCCGGTTCGCTCCAGATGGCGGCGGCGCAGTGTGATCGCGCTGCGGACGGCCACGTCCCAGTGGGCGGTGACGGTCCGGAGCCCCGAGACGTTCATCGGCCGCCCGTGCCGCGAGCCCGGATACCCGCAGCGCCTGAGCGTGACGTCGGTCTTCTCCCGCAGGGGCCGGGGGAGGGCCCGCTCGCCGAGCGCCCTGCCGTCCTCGTCGGCGTGCACGCGGGCGATGTCGGCGGCGGAGGCGAAGAACTCCGCGTACGCCTCCAGGCGGGCGGGTGGGACGTCGGGGAGAAGCGATCGCAGCATCAGGCCGTCCTCGTCTCGCGAAGTCGGTGGAGCAGGTCGGGAAGGAGGCGTTCCTCGTGTTCCCCGCCCGCCGTCATCAGCCCGAGGAGCCGTTCGTACGACGCGAGGGCCCGCTCCGCGCGTGGGGCGCTGATGAGGTCGGTGTTGAAGGACAGGGTGACCCCGAGCCCGTCCGCGCTCTCGGCCACGGTGAGCTGGTACGGGTTCTTCAGCTGTGGCGGGCTGGCCACCTCCAGTGGTTCGACCTCCAGGCCCGGCAGCCGGAGCACGGTCCCGGGGCCGGTCTCGAGGATGAACTTGGCCGTCGGCCGGCGGTACAGGTCGCGTACGTCCGCCAGCTCGTCCACCACCAGGCCGAAGGGGACGCCCTGGTGGGCGAAGACGCCCAGGCAGGTGTCGCGCACCCGGGCGAGCAGCGTCCGCAGGGAGGGCTCTCCGGACAGGTCGAGGCGGATCAGCACCGGGTTGACGAGGTAGCCGACGAGGCCCTCGGTCTCCCAGTGGGACCGGTTGGCCATCGGCGACTCGACGCAGACATCCGCCGAGCCGCTCTCGGCGCGGAGCAGCACCGCGAAACCGGCCAGCAGCGCCATGTAGGGGGTCAGGCCGTGGCGCAGGCACAGCTCGTGCAGGTCACGGCGCAGGCCGACGGAGAGCGTACACCGGACGGCCCCCGCCGCGAAGGTCGGTTCGTCCGGCGGGAGCACGTCGGGCGGAGGATCGGACCGCAGTTCGAGCCCGGCCAGTCGCCCGCGCCACCAGCCGAGCTGCTCGGAGAGCGTGTCGCCCGAGAACCGCTCCCGCTGCCAGCGGGCGAAGTCGGAGTGCTGGATGGCCGGCTCCGGCAGCTGCGGCGTGCGTCCGTCGGCGTAGGCCGCGTAGAGGTCCGCGACGTCCGCGGTCAGCACGGCGTCGCTCCAGTCGTCGATCACGATGTGGTGGAACGTGAGGATGAGGACGTGTTCTCGCGGCCCGATCGTGAGAAGGACCGCCCGCACCATCGGCGGCGTCACGAGGGGGAAGGGCCGCGCCGCCTCGGCGGCGATCGCCCGGCACACCGCGTCCTCCGCCTCTTCGCGGCCCAGGCCGCCGAGGTCCGTCGTCTCCCACGGCACCCGGGCGTCCGGCGAGATCACCGGAACCGGCGTGCCGCTCTCCTCGCGGAACGCGGTCCGGAGCACCTCGTGGCGGGAGACGAGGGCGTCCAGGGCGGACCGCAGGGCCGCCGGGTCGAGCGGCCCGCGGATGCGGAGCGGCCCGACGCAGTTGAAGAAGCTGCCCCCCGGCTGCCTGCGGTCGATCTCCCAGAGCCGCTCCTGGCCGTAGGACACCGGCAGGGGCCGATCCGGCGCGGCGGGCCGGACGGGCCGGACCGGCGCCGTCTCGCCCTGCTCGCCGAGCGTCTCCAGGTGGACGGCGAGGCTCGCGGGCGTGCGCGTGTCGAACAGCGCACGCAGCGAGACCTCGCTGCCGAGCCGGCGGCGCAGCCGCGACACGACCTGCATC
>NZ_JBHLZP010000357.1:0-8692 GCF_042429965.1 Actinoallomurus acaciae | reverse complement strand
CGCCGCCCGCCGGGCCGGGCTGGAGGACTGGATGCGGCGGCACATCGCCGAGGAGCTCGCCTCCGCCGACGAGAGTTTCGCCGAGCGGCTGGAGACCGGCAGCTATCGGCACGCGGTACGCCGGGCCGAGGAGATGCGCGCCGCGACGCGGCTGCTCGGCGAACTGGACGTGCCGGCACGGATCAGCGACGCGAGCCGCGCCTGGCTCGACCAGCTCGCCGGAGAGCCGGCACCACCGGACCGGTGACGGCGACACCGCACCCGCCCGCCGGGGGACACCCGGGCGGCGCCGGGGGCGACGGCGTGCTGGCGGCGATCCGCGAGGCGATCCTCGCCGGCGAGTTCGCGCCGGGCCAGCGCCTCGTCGAGGCGGACCTGTCCACCCGGTTCGACGCGAGCCGCGCAAGCGTGCGTACGGCGCTGTTCGAGCTGACCAACGAGGGCATCGTCGAGCGCGCCCAGAACCGCGGCGCGCGCGTCCGCGCCGTCACACTCGAGGAGGCCATTGAGATCTCCGAGGTCCGCATGGTGGTCGAGGGCCTGTGCGCGGCCAAGGCCGCCGAGCGCATCACCGACGAGCAGATCGCCGAACTCCGCACACTCGGCGCCGCGATGCGCACGGCCGTGTCGCAGGGCCACATCATGCGCTACTCCGGGCTCAACCAGACACTCCACCTGCGGATCCGGCAGATCAGCGGCCAGTCGACCGCCGCCGGGGTACTGGAGCGGCTCCGCGCGCAGAACGTCCGCCATCAGTTCCGGCTCTCCCTCGTCCCCGGACGACCGCACGTCTCCCTGGCCGAGCACCTGGCCATCATCGACGAGGTCTGCGCCCGCGCCCCGGAGGCCGCCGAACGCGCCGCCCGCCGCCACCTGCTGAGCGTCATCGACGCTCTCGGCGACGTCTGACAGGCGCTAGCGTCTTCGGCATGCGGCTTCATGTGGGATGTGCGATGTGGACGCACGCGTCGTGGCAGGGGCGGTTCGTGCCCGCCTCCTCGCGGGAACGGCTGCGGTCGTACGCGACCTGGTGCAACGCGGTGGAGGGCAACACCACGTTCTACGCGACGCCGTCGCGGGAGACCGTGCGGACCTGGGCGGAGCAGACCGATCCCGGCTTCCGTTTCGTGGTGAAGCTGCCCAAGACGATCACGCATGAGCGCCGCCTCGGGGACGTCGAGGAGGACCTGCGGGCCTTCCTGAGCGCGATCGAGCCGCTCGGGCCGCGGGTCCACGCCCTGTGGGTGCAGCTCCCCCGGTCGTTCGCCCCGGGCGACGCCGGTGTCCTGGCCGGTTTCCTGCGCCGGCTCCCCGTCGCGTACCGCTCCGCGGTCGAGGTCCGCCATCCCGCGTTCTTCGAGGACGCGCGGGCGGCCCGGCTCCTGGAGCGGGTGCTCGCCGGTCCCGGCGCCGAGTGGGTGCCCTTCGACACCGTCACGCTGTTCCGGACCCCGCCGACCAGCGACGCCGAGCGTGACGCGTGGCTGAAGAAGCCGCGTGTCCCCCGCAGGACAGCGGCGCTCACCGACCGGCCGATCGTCCGCTACCTGGGCCGCGACGCCACCGAGCGCACGGTGGAGGGCTGGCAGGAATGGGTCGGCACGGTCGCCGGCTGGCTGCGCGAGGGCCGCTCCCCCACGGTGTTCGTGCACACCCCCGACAACGCCGACGCGCCGGAACTCGCCCGCCGCTTTCACGATGAGGTGCGGGCCCGCGTGCCGGAGCTCCAGCCGCTGCCCGAGCCCGCGCCGGTCGAGCCGCTGAGCCTGTTCTGACCGTACGGCCGCGCGGCGACGTGTGACGGCGGTGGGCCCGACGCGCTCAGTGGCCCGTGGCTCGAAACCGGCCGGGATCCTCCTCGTACGCCTCGAGCGCCGACTCGCTCGTATAGAAAGAGGAGAATTGGACGATCTTCCCGTCCTCGCGGCGGACCAGCAGCGGCCCGTTTCCGACCAGCCCCGGTCCGCCGGTCCGCAACGCCTCGGCCGTGTTGTAGACGAACAGCCAGCCGTAGGGTTTCTCCACCGTCGCGGACTCCGCGATGACAACGGCCGGATGGCCGCTGTCGCGCCGATAGGTCCGGTCGAGGAACTCCTGTACGACGCGCGCGGCGTCATCCTTGCTGATCACTTTTCTCCTCATCACGCCGTCCGGAAGAAGTCATAAGTGGAAAGCTCTCCGCGCGCCGGATGCCGGTCGAACACCTTGCCCACCTGACCGTCGAGATAACGAATCCGGCCACCGAAATTCACGACGTTGTACGTGTGGCTGGGGATGCCTTCGTCCGCGGCGCCCCGCCGCAGGATGATGCCCCGTGCCCCGCTGCCGAAAGACGTCAGCTGGGACTCCGCGGTGGACAACTCGTCCGCGCGCAGGCGCGGGACGCGGTACATCGAGTGCCGCTCGAGCAGCCTCGCGGCGAACTCGGTGTCCACCGGGTGGCCCGGTCCCGCGACGACCGCCTCTCCGCGGAACATCGCGTCGAGGGCCAGCGAACCTTCGAGGCAGTTGCCGGACGACATTGTCGGGTTCACGCCGCGCACGAGCCGGATGAGCTCCTCCGGAGTCAGCCTGCGGCCGCGGGCGGTGCCGAGAACGGTCCGCACGTCGGCCTGGGCCGCCCGCATGAGCGCGGCGTCCTCGACGCTCAGCGGGAGCGCGGCATCGGGGATCACGGCCGCCGCGGGGTGCCGGATCTCCAGGAGCGCGCTCGACCCGGCCGGGGCCGTGCCACCGCGGAGAGCGGCCTCCTCGGCGCTGTCGGCACCGACCTTCATCGGCCGGCCTGGCCGGAAGAACGCCCGGAGGACGGCGAACGCGCCCAAGCGCTCGCCGCCGTCGGCCGCCAGGCGGCCCCACCCGCTCGTCATCCAGCGGCCACCTGGAGAACCTTGGGAGTCGTATGACCGGCCCGGGCCGGACGAGCATCAACCTACCGCAGGCGCCCCGGGCGGATCGACGACGAAAGCCTTGACGCCCTCCGCGGCCACCGTTAGCTTTCCCGGGACATAGGACGTCCTACGTCCAGATTGGGGAGAGTCATGCGTCTGCACAAACGCGGCGGGCCGGTGGTCGCCGCAGGAGTCACGGCCCTGCTCGCGGCCGCGGCCACCGGCGTGACACCGGCTCAGGCGGCACCGCGAGGGTGCGAGGTCTCCGTGCCGTACACGGCCGGGACCGAGGGGTACAGCGCGTTCCGCATACCGGCGGTCATCACCACGAGGTCGGGTGACCTGCTGGCGTTCGCCGAGGGCCGGTCGGACGGGCTCGGCGACGCGGGGAACATCGACACGGTCGTGAAGCGCTCGACCGACGGAGGCTGCACCTGGCAGCCGTTGCGAGTCGTGCAGGACAGCGGCCCGAACACCTCGGGCAACCCCGCGCCCGTCGTCACCGCGAACGGCCGCATCGTGCTGCTGACCACGTACAACGCGGGCACGGCCACCGAGACGCAGATCCTGCGCGGCCAGGTGCCGGCCGAGGACGGCAGGCGCGTGTTCACGCAGTACAGCGACGACGACGGGGCCACCTGGTCTGCGCCACGTGAGATCACCGCGACGGCCAAGCTCCCGAACTGGCGCTGGTACGCCACCGGCCCCGGCCACGCGACGCTGCTCACCCACGGACCACACCGCGGCCGGCTCGTCGTCCCGGCGAACCACTCCATCGCGCCGCCGGCCGGCTCGGCCGACCTCGGCTCGGAGGCGAAGTACTACGGCGGGCACGACCTGTACAGCGACGACAACGGCCGGACCTGGCACATCGGCTACGTCGACGACAACACCGACGGCCAGGTGAACGTCAACGAGACCACTGCCACCGAACTGCCGGACGGGCGCGTCTACTTCAACACGCGCGACCAGAACGGCACCGCGGACGGGAACCGCGCCGACGCCTACAGCCTGGACGGCGGCCGTACCCTGCGACGACCGTTCCAGCCGCAGCCGGCGCTCGCCGGGCCGGTGGTCGAGGGCAGCGTCCTGCAGACGCGTGGACCCAAGGCGCCGCTGCTCTTCTCCGGCCCGGCCGATCCGAGCAAGCGGGCGGTCATGACGCTGCGCATGAGCCGCGACGGCGGTGTCACCTGGCGGTCCGCGCTCACGCTCTCGCAGTTGCCGGCGTCCTACTCCGACCTCGTCCAGGTCGACGCCCGCACCGTCGGCCTGCTGTACGAGACGGGCACCGCCGGTGCCAACGAGACGATCACCTTCCGCCGCATCGATCTGCGCGACCTGTCCTGAAGAACGCCGGGCCCGGGGCGGTGGCGCCCCGGGCCCGGACTCGACGTCGGGCGGCTCAGCCGCTGCGCAGGCGGGCGAGCCGGGTGCGGATGCCGGCGAAGTGCGCGCTCATCGCCGCCGCGACGGCCGTCCGGTCCTCGGCGATGACCGCCTCATAGATGTCGCGGTGCTTGCGCGCGACCTGCGCCGGAGTCTCGTCGGGGGTGCCCAGCTCCTCGCTGAGCTGGTGGTAGACCTGCCAGAAGGCACCGAGGAGGCGGCCGACGAGCGGGTTGCCGAGCGGCCGGTAGAGCAGGTCGTGGAAGAGCCGGTCGGTCTCGGGCGCGACCGCCCCGACGAGCGACTCCTCCTCCATCCGCTCGATCACCTCGCGGACCGGGGACAGCGTCTCGGCGAGGTCGGCACCGCCGTGCCGATCGATCAGACGCCACGCGAGCCCGTTCTCCAGGATCTCGCGGATCTCGGTGAGGTGGGCCAGGTGGTTCGGCTCGTCCTGCGGGCCGATCCGGCTGTGGAAGGCCAACTCGTCCACCAGGCCGTTCAGCGACATCTCGCCGACGAACATGCCGAAGCCGTGGCGGATGTCCACGATGCCGACGGCCTGCAGGGCCTTCAGCGCCTCGCGGATGGAGTTACGCCCGATGTCCAGCTCCTGCATGAGCTCGGACTCGGTCGGCAGCGGATCGCCGGCGGTCAGGCCGCGCCGAACGATGATCTCTTTGACCGCCTCCTGGACCTCGATCGCGCGGCTGAGCCGGCGGCTTCGGGCGGGGGCAGGCCCTGTCCCGGCGAGGTGACGACCGTCGCGCAACGTCACGGAAATCTCCTGATCATCTGCTCTTGACTTGGCACAGAACCCACTTCTAGTCTCCAACGCTACAGGAGATAGGACGTGGGACGTCCCATATCTGCCCTAAAGTTTCCGCCGCCTTCCCTGACCGTCCACACCGGGAGACACCGTGAGCGCCCCTCGATCCGCCTTCAGCCGCCGCGACTTCCTGCGTTACAGCGGGACGTTGAGCGCCGCGGCCGCCATCTCCACGACGATCTCCGCGTGCGGCGGCCCCGCCTCGACCGGTTCGGCCGGCTCCGGCGGCAACAAGGACCTCGTGACCGTGGTCATCGGCTACGGCAACGACCAGACCTGGGACCCGAGCATGACGGCGTCGGCCTTCGCCATGGCCGGAATCAACCACATGTACGAGGGCCTGGTCGACACCGACCCGATCACCCGCGCGCCGTACGCGGCACTCGCCACCGCCCTGCCGGCCGACACCTCGGCGACGTCGTGGAGGTTCTCCCTGCGGCAGGGCGCGACGTGGCACGACGGCAAGCCGGTCACCGTGGAGGACGTGCTGTTCTCCTTCGACCGCGTCATGGACCCGTCGACGCTGGCGTACTCGTTCTTCTCCGCCTGGCTGAAAGAGGTCCGCAAGGTCGACGACACCACCGTCGAACTGGTCCTCAAGTTCCCGTTCCCGGACGCGCTCCCCCGGCTGACCATCGCCAAGATCATGCCGAAGCACGTGTTCGGCGCGCCCGGCGGCTGGGACGCGGCCAAGAACGGCAAGGCCGTGGGCTCGGGCCCGTACAAGATGACCGCGCACAACCCCAAGTCCAACACCGCGTTCGAGGCCTACCCGGCCTACAACGGCCCGCGCAAGCCGGCGATCAAGAAGATGAACTGGCTGTCCATCGTGGACGCCTCGGCCCGCGTGGCGAAGATCTCCGGCGGCAGCGCGGAGGCGCAGATCGCCGACAACGTGCCGTACGCCAACATCGACCAGCTGCGCAAGCAGGGGCTGACCGTGGAGGGCGGCAAGGGCATGAACCACATGTTCCTGATGTTCAACACGGCCCAGAAGCCGTTCGACGACGTGCGGGTCCGCCAGGCGCTGTTCTACGCGATCGACACCAAGAAGATGATCGACGTGGCGCTGAAGGGGCACGGCACCCCGGCGAGCAGCTTCCTCAACCAGGAGAACGCGGCGTACGCCCGGGCCAAGACGGTCTACGACTACAACCCGGACAAGGCCAAGTCGCTGCTCGCCGCCGCGGGAGTCACCAACCTGTCGGTCAACCTGATGGCGGTCAACGTGAGCTGGGTCGCCGACTGCCTGCCGACGATCGCCAACTCCTGGAACGCCATCGGCGTGAAGACCTCGCTCGAGCCGCAGGACACCAGCGCGCTGTTCACCAAGATGGACCAGTCGCAGTCGTACCAGGTGGTCGCGGCGGCCTCGAACCCCAACCAATTCGGCCTCGACGCCGACCTGATCCTCCGGTACAACTACACGTCCGGCGGAACCTGGATGAAGTACACCAAGTGGGACAAGAGCTCTGACGCCAAGTCGCTCTTCGCGCTGATGGACAAGGCCACCCGGGAGCCGGACAAGCAGAAGAAGCTGGCGCTCGTGCACCAGTACATCGACGTCATCGCCGAGCAGGCGGTGCTCTATCCGGTCGTGCACACCGAGCTGATGACCGCGTGGAACCCCAAGAAGCTCACCGGCGTCCGCGCCCAGGCCTACCCCGGGGTCACCCTCCTGCAGGCGAAACGCATCTGACCGTCCGCCGCACCCCGACCCGATTTCCCAGGAGGCATCCGTGGCAGCGATCGCCAGAATGCTGGTGCGCCGCGTCCTCATCCTGATTCCCCTGTTGCTGGGCGTCGTACTGTTCGTCTTCATCATCATGCGGTTCTCCGACAACAAACCGGAGTACGCGTATTTTGAGGGATCCAATCCCACCGCGGCGCAGATTCACCAGTTCCAAGTGGATAACGGCCTGCTCGACCCGCTGCCGGTGCGGTACGTGCGGTTCGTCGGCCAGCTGGTCCGCGGTGACATGGGGACGAGCGCGCTCACCAAGGCGCCGGTGCGCAGTTCGATCGCGACCGCGCTTCCCCTGACGCTTCAGCTGACGCTGTTCGGCGTGGTGATCGCGATCGTGCTGGCGGTGATCTTCGGCGTCATCGCGGCGATCTTCCGGGACCGGTGGCCGGACCAGCTGATCCGGCTCGTGTCGCTGGTCGGCGTCGCCGCGCCGGCGTTCTGGCTGGCGCTGCTGATGATCCAGTACCTGGCGGTCGACCGCGGCTGGTTCCCGACCAGCGGCTACATCAATCCGGCGGACTCCCTCAGCGGCTGGCTGCGGTCGCTGACCCTGCCGGCGCTGGCGCTGTCGCTGCCCGTCGCGGCCTACCTCACCCGGATCATCCGCACGTCGATGGTCGAGGAACTCGACAAGGACTACGTGCGAACCGCGATCGGCAGCGGCCTGCCGCCGATCGTCGTGGTGGGCCGCAACGTGCTGCGCAACGCCCTGATCAACCCGCTGACCGTGCTCGGCCTGCGGGTCGGTTACCTGCTCGGCGGCGCGGTCGTCATCGAGACGATCTTCGCGCTGCCCGGCATGGGCCAGCTCATGATCACGGCGGTGCGCAACGGTGACCCCGCGGTCGTCCAGGGCGTCGTGCTGACGATCGCGACCGGCTTCGTCGTGGTCAACCTCGTCATCGACATCCTCTATCTCCTGGTGAACCCCCGACTGAGGAGCGCCGGCTGATGCGCAGCGGACTGGCCGGAAGACTGTCGCGAGCGGGCATCGGCTTCCGGCGGCTGGGCCCCGCCTCGTGGATCGCCCTGGGCGTGGTGGTGGTCGTCATCATCGCCGCGGTGTTCGCCCCGGTGCTGGCGCCGCACTCGCCGTACGTCCAGGAGGCCGCGGGCGGCGGCCCGAGCGGCTCGCACTGGATGGGCCTGGACAGCTCCAACCGCGACATCTTCTCGCGGCTGCTGTACGGCTCGCGCTGGTCGCTGGTGATCGGGCTCGGGGCGACCGCGATCGCGCTGGTCAGCGGCGCGCTGATCGGCGCCGTCGCCGCGACCTCCCGCCGGTCCGTCGACGAGACGATCATGCGCGTGCTGGACGTCATCATGGCGTTCCCCGGCATCGCGCTCGCCGCCGTGCTGGTCGCGGTCTTCGGCGGCGGCATCCTGGTGCTGGTGCTGGCGATCGCCTTCCTCTACATGCCCCCGGTGGCCCGGGTGGTGCGGGCCAACGTCCTCGCCCAGTACGGCGAGGACTATGTCGCGGCCGAGCGGGTCATCGGCGCCCGCGCCCCGCACATCCTGATCCGGCACATCGCGATCAACTGTGCGGCCCCGGTGCTGGTGTTCTGCACGGTGATGGTGGCCGACACGATCGTCTTCGAGGCGTCCCTGTCGTTCATCGGCGCGGGCGTCCGGCCGCCCAACCCCTCCTGGGGCAGCGTCATCGCCGACGGCCGGAACATGGTGCTGCTCGGCGGATGGTGGGCCACGGTCTTCCCCGGCCTGCTGATCCTCGTCACGGTGCTCGCGCTGAACGTCCTGGCCGAGGGCGTCTCCGACGCCTGGGCGGCGCCGGCCGAGCGGCGCTCCGACTCCCCCGGTGCGCCGGCGCACCGG